>NZ_JAXCMJ010000061.1:0-20908 GCF_038084995.1 Sphingomonas sp. 2378 | reverse complement strand
AAGCAGATGGAAATGCCAGTTGCGCTCGTCGTTCGCGGCGGTCGGCGCGTGCAGTGCGATATAATAGCGCAGGCCTCGGCGAGCCAATTCGCTCCCCATGGCCTTCATGACCCTGCGGCATCCGTCGAGATCGAGATCCGCCGGCAACTCGCCGGTGATGCGGCGCTGGACGATGCCGCCGCGTCCCTCGCGGAGGTGGACCAGTCTATCGGGATCATGCTCTTTCAACCAGCCGGCGCAATCGGTGATGTCGGCGTCCACCTGGAAGGGGTGTGTCCGGCTCTTCGAGCCCCCGTCCTTTCGTCCCGCCTTCTCGACCCGGTGGGCCTCCGGATCGGCCATGATCCGCTCGAGGGCCGTCATGAGCGCTGGCGGGATGTCGGGTTGCTGCATCATGGCGTGCAGCACTTGCGGGTCGGACAGCTCGGCCAGGCAGATGCCGTCGGGATGGCCGCTGTCCTCGTGCGCGAGCACGGTGGCGAAGAAGGCGCCGGCATCGCCCGGGATGTTGGTTTCGATCATCGCCGCGCCATCACCGCCGCGCGCGAGAGCTTCATCGCGCGCCACATAGTCGACATGCGCGACGGCGTCATGGACCTCGACCGGGACGGCGAGCGCGACGGCGTCTTCGCGCGTCACATAACCGACGTGGCCGACGGGATCGGCGGGCTCACCGTCATTGGTGCGGCATGCCCCATCCACCCCCTTGGTGACCTTCGTCAGCTTGAAGTGGAACGCTTGCCGCCCGTCCGGGGTGCACGGTCTGCCGACCGGCGGGCGGGGCCTATGAAAGCGTGCCGGCGGCAGACCACGCGACTGACGAGCCGGCCGCTCAGCCGCGACCTGACGTTTCGGTTCGTCGATCGTCCGGCGTCGCTGCAGGCCCATGACGTCGGTTTCGCGCCCGGTGATATCGTCATCGGACATGCGCGAGCGGTATCGCCCGATGGCGGCCCGTGCGCGGGCAGCTTCGTGCGAGTTCATCTCGGCCGGGGGTTCAAAGTTGAAGGCGAGCTGCGGTGTCATGGTCGCTAGTGTTCACCGGATACAATCGACGCACAATAGAAATTGTGCATGACATGTGTCTCCACGGTTTATAGGATGAACCGGGAAAATTTATGGCTTATTGCCACCACCGTCGATGACGATGGTGATTATCGCGAAGCGACCGCTCGCCAGAGCTTTCCCTTTGTCGGGTGTGCCGCATACCCGACAAAGGTCTTGCGCAACTTCAGGTGTGCGGGACTGTGTTCCCGAATAATGGGGTCAGAATGCCGATTAATTCGCGGACTTGGATCGGCTGGGGTCTGTGTTCCCTAAAAATGGGATTAGAATGCCGCTCAATTTGCGGACTTGGATCGACTGGGGACTGTGTTCCCCAAAAATGGGATTAGAATGCCGCTTAATTTGCGGACTTGGATCAACTGGGGACTGTGTTCCCCAAAAATGGGATTAGAATGGCGCTTAATTCGCGGGCCTGGATCGCGCCGGGGACTGTGTTCCCCAAAAATGGGGTTAGAATGCCGCTTAATTCGCGGGCCTGGATCGCACCGGGGACTGTGTTCCCAAAAATGGGGTTAGAATACCGCGCAGCTCGGGTTTCATGGGAACACGAACTCGAAATGGAGTAAGGCTCGCGCACAGATTTGCCAGCGAGGATCAAGACGGCGCTCGCTCGCGAGCGCAAGGCCGCCATGCCGCCGGCCACGCTTTTCCATGCTGCCTTCACGCGAGCGCGTGACGAGGGGTTGGTTGAGAATGACGATGCATCGGTATCGCCGATGGCTGACGAGGCCGGCGGACTGCCTGGCGCGCTGTCGACGGGGTTCGTCCTGCCGCCGGCCAATTTCGAAAAGTCCGGTCGGCCGATCCCCCGCCCGTATTGGGATGCGGTCCGAGGCTCTCCCTTCCACTGCCCACTCGACCTCCCCGTTGGCGATGGGACGGAATTCGAGTGGGAGGATGATCCCATGCCGCGCTATGCCAGCTATGAGGAAATGATCGTACGGGACGCGAAATTCGCCTTCTGGGCGAACGAGGCACGGCAGCGCTTCACCAACCTCTCGATGCACGTCCGGATGATGCGGGACACGCCTCGCGATGCCGACGAGAAAATCTGGCAATGGGCCGACCGCGCCTATGCACTGATCGCGGCGCAGACCGGCGCGGACCTGCCCGACCCCGACCTGTCGAGGCTGATCGACCACGATTACGACATCCTTCAGGACGACGAACGATGCCGCATCTGGTGGCACTGGGCGGAGCGGCATTGGGCGATCACCGGCTACCTGTCTCAACAGTGCGCCTATCACACGGAAGGTGACCCCTTCGAGGACGACGTCGTTGCCGCCTGGTTGTTCCTGGTCGGCCGCCACGTCACGGACGAATGGCTGCAGCCTGCCTGGCTCAGGGAGCGGCTGTTCGACTGGCGGGCGATCCAGCTGTTCGCCGCACCCGTGCCGGCTGTTCGATATCTCGTCCCACGCGCGACCCTGATCGGGCGCACTACTGAACCAGACAGCTAAAGTAATGCGACGCATTCGCAGATTCTAATTGCCTGTCCATAGCCACCTCTTTATTGCGACTGATAGTCGATAGCTAAAATGGGGTGGGTTCATGTTTCGGACGCTGGCGGCGCTGGCAGCGCTTGGAGATCCGGCGAGTGGGGGTGACGAGCCGGTCGAGCAGCGCGATATCGTCGTGACCGCGACACGTGCGCCGATCGAGGCGCAGGACGCGCCGGTCACCGTCTCGGTCAAGGACGCAGACGAGATCGCCGACGAACTGGCCACCGACATCAAGGATCTGGTCCGCTTCGAGCCCGGCATCAGCGTGCGGCGCGCGCCGACCCGGTTCGGCGCGGCGATGGGGTCGACCGGGCGTGCGGGCAATGAAGGCTTCGTCGTGCGCGGCATCGGCGGCAACCGCGTGCTGATCCAGGTCGACGGGGTGCGTGTGCCCTACGGCTTCAGTTTCGGCGCGCAGGATGTCGGGCGCGGCGATTATGTCGACCTCGGCCTCATCAAGTCGGTCGAGTTCCTGCGCGGACCGGCCTCGGCGCTGTACGGCAGCGACGGGCTGGCAGGCGCAGTCAGCTTCACGACCAGCGATCCGGCCGACATCCTGGGGGGCAAGTCCTTCGGCGGATCGCTGCGGACCCAGTATAATTCGGCCGACGACGAGTTCACCCAGTCGGCGGTGGTGGCGGGACGAACGGGAGCGGTGTCGGCGATGCTGGCCTATACCCGCCGCGACTTTTCCGAGCTGAAGAACAAGGGCGATGTCGAGGGCACCGGCGTCACCCGCACGGCGCCCAATCCGCAGGACGGACAGACCAATGCGTTGATGGGCAAGCTGGTCTGGGACGTCGCGCCCGGCCACCGCCTTCGCGCCACCGGCGAATATCTCGACCACCGGGTGGCGACCGAGGTGCTGACCGGCATCAACGCCAGCGTGGCGGGATTGCAGGCGCGCGATACCGGCAAGCGCTGGCGCGGCGGGCTCGACTGGACCTATGACGGCGCCGGGCTCGTTCAGTTCGCGCGGGCGGCGGTCTATGTCCAGGACGCCGAAAACCGTCAGTTCAGCGCCGAGGATCGCCGCACGCTGGCCGACCGCACCCGGCTCAACACGCTGGAGAACCGGGTCTATGGCGGCTCGGGCGAGGTGCGGCTGGGCTTCGCCACGGGCGGGATCACCCATCGGCTGGTGACGGGGGCCGATATCAGCGTCCTACGCCAGCGGGGCGTGCGCGACGGCACGGTGCCGCCGGCGGGCGAGACCTTCCCGACCCGCGCCTTTCCGAGCACCGACTTCACGCTGGCGGGCGCGTTCGTCGGCGACGAGATCGGCATCGGCCCGCTGACCCTGCACCCCGCGCTGCGCTACGACTGGTACCGCCTGTCGCCCGACAAGGATCCGTTGTTGCCGCAATTCACCGGCGCGGGCCAATCCGCCGACCGGGTCAGCCCGCGCATCGGAGCGGTGCTGGCGCTCGCCCCGACGGTGCGGCTGTTCGCCAGCTATGCTCGCGGTTTCCGCGCGCCGGAGCCGGGGCAGATCAACCAGTTCTTCTCCAACATCGCCTTCGGCTACACCTCGGCCCCCAACCCGAATTTGCGGCCCGAGACCAGCGAGGCGATCGAGGCGGGCCTGCGCCTGAACAGCGACGCGGTCGACCTGTCGACCAGCGTCTTCCGTGCCGATTACCGCGACTTCATCAGCCAGGAGGTGGTGAGCGGCGCCTTCACCCCGAGCAACCCGGCCGTGTACCAGTTCATCAATCTGGACCGCGCCAAGGTGAAGGGCGCTGAGGCGCGCCTGGATGCGCGCGCGGGCAACGGCCTGACCGGACAGCTCGCCATCTCCTATGCCGAGGGCGACCAGATCGCGCCCGACGGCACGACCACGCCGCTGTCGACGGTCGATCCACTCAAGCTGGTGATGGGCGTGGGCTGGCGTGAGCCGGGAGCCGGCCGCTTCGGCGGACAGCTCATCATGACGCACAGCGCGCGCAAGGCGGCGCAGGACACGACCGGCCTGTGTTCCAGCACCTGCTTCCGGCCCGACGCCTTCACCATTCTCGACGCCACCGTCTTCGCCCGGCTGACGGATGCGCTGACGTTGCGCGCAGGCGTCTTCAACCTGACCAACGCCACCTATGCCTGGTGGTCCGACGTGCGCGGCCTGTCGGTGCCGCGTCCACTGCCGATCGGCGCGGCCGACGTGCCCCCGATCGCTTTCACCCAGCCGGGCCGCAACGCCAGCGCCTCGCTCACCTTCCGCTTCTGACAGGACAGACATCATGAAAAATCCCTCGATGCTGATCGTCGCGGCGCTCGCGCTGCTGCCCGTCCCCGCGCTGGCCGATGGCCCGGTCAAGCAGACCGCCGCCGAGGCGCAGGCGGCGAAAGCCGCCGACCGCGCCGAAATCCTGGCGATGGCGGGCAACTACAAGGTGCGCTTCGACATGCAGGAAACGACGCCGTGGGTGGCGGGCTATACGCCGCTGGAGCGCAAGATTTCCGGCGGGAACGAGGTGGTGCGCGTTATCGAGGACACGCCCGATCATATCGCACTTCAGCACCTGCTGGTCGTCGAGCATGACGGAAAATCCCATGTCATCAAGCATTGGCGACAGGACTGGGACTATCAGCCCGCCCGCGTGCTGGTTTATGCTGGCCAAGGCAAGTGGGTGTGGGAGGCGGTGCCGGAGCGGATGCGCGCCGGGCGCTGGTCGCAGACCGTCTATCAGGTCGACGACAGCCCGCGCTATGCCGGATGGGGCCAGTTCGAGACGCAGGCCGGTGTCCGCCGCTGGCGGTCGAACTGGACGTGGCGCCCGCTCGCGCGCCGCGATGCCGTCCGCCATCCGGTCTATGACCGCTATTATTCGATCAACCGCCACCAGCCGACGCCTACCGGCTGGATTCACTGGCAGGACAATACCAAGATGGCGCTGAAGGACGGCAAGCCCGTGCCCATCGTCCAGGAGTCGGTGCTCAACACCTATGACCGGTTCGACGGTTATGACGCGAAGGCCGCCGACGATTATTGGGCGAAAACCAAGGACTATTGGGCGGCGGTACGGGCCGCCTGGAACCGGGAAGCGGACACTAAGGGCGGTATCGCCATCCCGGAGGAAGCGGAAACCGGCACCGTGATCAGCGCCCGCCTGCTGGCGATCGCCGACGATATTCAGGCGGGCAAGATCACCACCGCTGCCGGATCGCTAGAGGCGCAAGCCCTGATCGCTGGGCGTACTGCCCCGATAGGGTGACGGGCACGCCTGATCGCCCACTGTGACCCGTGGTAGCTCTGATGCGGCGTGGCATCGCGATCGTGCTGATCGTGATGCCACGCCTTCATGGGAAGCCGTGCGGACGTGTCGACCGTCACGCCTTCTTCCGGGACGCGCATCCCACCGACGACCCGGTCCGCGACCGCTCTTCCAGCGGCAGCAGGGCGAGCGGCGCGCGCGCGAGATGCGCCGTGACGTTCGGCGTCGCTTCGCACATCAGCGCGAGCCGCTTTTCCAGGATCGCGGCACCGCCTTTGGCGAACCACGCCTTGCTGTAGTTGCGCGGCCCGGTACCCTTGCGCGCATGGCCCATGATGTCGTCGACATGGATCTGCTTGGCTTGCGAATCCTCAAGCGCGCTGCCCCCGGAGGTGCGCATCGAGTGTAGATCAGCGCGCTTGCCCGACGCAGTCCGGAGGAGCGGCGTGATCCTGTCGACATGATCGAGCAGGTACCGACCGGATGTCGCGTAGAATCGGACGCCGCCACGCTTTGCGAGATCCCCGCGATAGAGTTCGGGAAACAGCATCTTGTGCCCTTCGGCCTCGATCGCCGCCACATAATCTTCGAAGCCGAGGCGCAGGAGTTCCGGATGCAGCGGGATGACGCGATAGCGCGACGGGCGCTTGAGCCCTGCCGCCGTGACGCCGTCCTTGCTCTTCGTCATGTTCGCCTTGACGAGAAGGAAAGGGGTGCTGACGTCGAACACGACCTCCTCGCATTCCAGACCGCACGCCTCCTCGCGGCTCATGAAGGTATAGGCGAGTAGCAGCGGCACCCAATAGGCGGCGTCCTGCCAGACCGTCGCGTTCGGATCGTTCTTCAGCCGCCGCTTGCATCCGCCGCCGCCGGTGTAGATGGGGCTGGAGAACGCGCAGACCAGCTGCTCCTCGGTCCACGGCATCCGATCCGTCTCGCCCGGAATGGCTTTGATCGAGGTGGTGAAGGCGTTGAAGTCGACGATCAGGTCTTTGCCGTATTTCGGTCGCCACGCGGTCTTGGCCAATTCGCGCGAGAAGCGTGCCATGATCGTCAGGTCACGATTGAAGGTGCGGTCGCTGCGCGGGGTCTTGGCCGGCATCGCCTCGATCTCGGCGAGGGCGTCGGCGAGTGGACGGGACATGGCGCCCTCTGTCGACGTCCCCCAGCGGAAATCGACCGGCAGGTCCCGCAAGGTCTTGGCAAAAAGCTGGGCGTCGGCCGGACCGTAATCGCAGAGGCGCTTGTCGCCACTGATCCAGGCGAAGCCATGAATGACGCGGCGCCGCTGCTCAAGGTCGGCGTTCCAGTCGCCGGACTTGTGGATCAGCGTGATGGTCGGCTCGATGATCTCGCTGAAGTGTCGGGTATCCGGCACGAGGAACAGGGAAGCGGCGGGGGCTGCGTAGGGATCGCCATCGACGGCGGAACTCATATCAGCCGGTGCCTGATGGCCGACGGTTCCTCGGCGGATTGCCGCGACGACGTCGTCATCAAGTAGTGCCGCGAAGGGATCGCCCTGTCGAACGACGAGCGGATGGCCCGCGAAGGTCGCGCGCGCCTGCGCCTCCGCCCGGGCGAGGAGGAGCTGGACCCGCGCATCGCCGATCGTCCGGTCGGTCACCGGTGCCGACAGCTGGTGCAGCACATACTCGGCGTCCCGCCGCGCGCTTCGGTGCGGCGCAAGCGACTTGAGCATGAGCACGACGGCGGCGCGGTCCTGCGCGGAGAAGCCGTCGGTCAGCTCGTCGATCAGGTCGGATGGCACGCTGTCGGAATCGGCCGGCACACGCGCGGCGATCCGATAGGTCGCCTCCAGGACGCGGAGCGGACGACGGTCGAGCCCCGCCGTCATGCCGCCGTCGAGCCGGGAGGCCATCGCCAGCCCCAGCTCCTCGTCCAGGCCCGCCCGGAACACGCTCTCCAACTCGCCCGCTTTCAGAAAGCCGCGACCGGCACGATCGAACATCTGCATCGTCAACACCTCCCATTTCGCCGAGAGCCGGGTGGCGAGACGACGTGCCTCGGCCGGATCCGCGGTGGCCAAAGGGACCGTTATAGGACGGTTGACGATTTTCCGCAGGTACAACCTGCGGCGATAGTGATAGCGCGCGCCGCGCCGCCACAGATAGGAAATCGAGGCCACATCCACGTCTCGCCCGGTCGCCGGCGCGGGCCTCTCATGCGGGCGGACGATACCATCGTGTGCACATCTTGGTGCACAATCCGGTGTCCCGCGAGGCGCGGCCGGACGCCGGAATGGCGGATTTATGTGGGTTCAGCGCGAATGTGGAGCGGGTGAAGGGAACCGGACGAGAACGTACATTAACGACCGCACGAGCGTAGGCTGATTCTAGAGCCCATGCGTCGACACCTTTCATACCACCGCGCCACCTCCTAATAAGAACAGAAAATTGCGGTCAATGTAGAATGCCGTTTTCCGGCACCGAGCTTAACTCGTCGGTATGATCAGCCAGAGAAGCCGCCCTTGCTGGACGCAGCCTCCGCTTAACCTTATATATTTCTCCAAAGTTTTTCTCAAAAGCCTCTCTGAACTTTTTATCTTTCTTCACAAAATCAAATACAGGCCAATCCCTAAATGATTCTATGTCAATATTTCCGGAAGCTTTTGTTATTGGCATAAGACGAATGACTTCATCAACATCACGCCGAAGCGCGGCAACGCAGATTCTAAAGTCGTCAGACGTTGCAACCCAGTCTTCCTTGTCCAGCACGCCCTCAGCCGCATCGCGCTGATCTAGATGGGCATGAGCGCTCGCAAGATTCACGACAAGTCGAAGACGCACGTTCTCTTTGCGGCCTTTAGTTTTCAGAGAAAGTGCATATTCACAGACGTAAGCTGCCAAACTGTATTGCCGACTCTTGATAAGATCAAATGATACCATGACCATGAAGCCAAACGCATCTTCTTCTTCATTTCTAACGTGCTTCCGCCATAGACTGAACGTGGTCAGAATTGCACATTCCGTTAAGATAGATAAACATTGCCTGATGTATCGAATTGTTACTTGTATTGGCATGCCCAATACAGAGTCACTACCCTTATGGCCATGATTCAAGCAATTATCGACATATCTCTTAGTGAATAACTTTTCACCATGGGCGACTAGATTTCTACGTTCGAAAACTTCAATAAAATCTGGCCACCTCTTCCAATCCTTCTTTATGTCGACGTCAAATTTATCCTCAATGTAGCTGACTTGTATGTCATGGCTCTCCCGTGAAAATAGGTAAACCTCATCCGTAACAGCTTCCTCAGCAAGTTCGGCTATGCTTTCTGCGCGCAATATTCGCGCAAGACTCATTGTCTTCTCGCTAAGCTTAACCTTTTCGGGACGCACCTCCAGCATCGTTCGGACTATATCAGACATTTGACTGTCAAACGTTCCGACAATGCTCAGCAGTATGGCCTCAGGCAACTGGGAAAGCCCATCTACTAACGTTGCGACATTCCGTATATTTTCGGTAACAGCCGGAACATCGTTGGGTTCAAGGGCAACAATCGTGTAGCGGTCTCCACTCTCTACCTTTACCCCGTGCTCGGTGGCATCCCCAACAGCGCCATTGGCCAGCATAATTCCCGGCATGTCACGGCCAACAGTATTTACAAAGGCGATCATCTCATTTTGCTGGCGCGCCTTATCCGTGATTTTGCGCAGCAAGTCTCGGAAAGGACTATTTTTTTGAACGTTTTCGTCATCAACGGGTTCTGCATCAACTTCTAGATCATCATTCTGCGGGTCGCCACGCCCCCAAGCACGGACAGTTTCGAGATCCATATCGATCCGATACGCCTGCTCACCATCGTCATCAGATCGAGAGCACAAGTAGATGCGTTCACTATCGTCGTTACCGTCCAACATCGCCCCCGTAAGATACTAAAGCAGTGCGAATCTCTTTCTGCTTTTCCACTGCGATCGGTACCGAAGCTGACACGAGTGGAAATCATTGTAAATGGTACGAAAGTTTGACTTTGGAGCTACCCTTCGAAATTCGTTACGGTAGCCAAACCATCGATTCCGCCGCCTGTGGTCATATCACTCCATTATTCATTTGGGCTCGTTGAGCGCTCGCGATCCGTGGGCACCCAATCACCCTTGACCGAATCTGTTCTCCATGCGTTCTCAATCGCATGGCGTATAAACGGTGTCATACGATCGGCGATGCGAGCGGGCTTGGGGTGACGTTCATCGTCATCTGCCTGCGCTGCTATCGTGTCCGGCGCATCCCGGCATCTGCGCTGTTGTTCGATTCGCGCAAATCCTACCGCCTCCACCGCGAAACCCCGATCGAAGACCTTCAGCCGCGCGTCGTGTGCAGGGGCGAAGGGGAGATTGCCGGGTGCGGCCATCGGGGCGGCCGAATTTACATGACGCTCGACGGCCTGCCCGATGGCCCGGACGAATATTATGTCAGGCGCTTGCTCGCCGAACAGTGCGAGCCCCGCCGTCGCAGGCGGTGGCCATGAGGGATGATCCCGGCTGGATGAGCCTTGGCAACATGCGCGCCAATGACGTGCGCCGTGTGCTGGTATGGTGCGGGTGCGGACATAGCGCCTCGGTGGACGCTGACCGATGGCCGGATGATCGCAAGGTTCCCGGCCTGAAGCGGCATTTCCGCTGCACAAAATGCGGACAGCGCCCGCGCATGGTCGTGCCGGACTGGACCAGCCGGACAACGGTGTAAATGGAAGCGCCCAAGGGGGTACATGTCAGGCACCCCCTTGAACAGCCTCAGACGCCAAGGATCAGCGGCTTGATCGACCGAACCGTGCCCGCCCATATGTCGTGCACCACACTCTCCGGGTGGGTGCCGTCTGTCGTCGGGGAGGTTGCGAAAACCGATCCTACCGCATGGGCTGAACTGGGCGTGATGCTCGGCGTAAGCCCCAGCGTGAACGTCCCGTCGCCATTGTCGGTCACGGTCGAGATATTCCCCTTCATCTCGACGGCGCTCGTGCCCGGCTCGAAATAGGCCATGCTGCCCACCGCCGGGGGCGTGGTGGCGGTTATCTTGACGGTCGCGGTTGCCGTCCCCGCCGCCAGTGCGGTCGCCAGTTTGCCCCCGCCCGCCTTCACGAAAGCGAGCCGCGCCCATACCGGAGCCTGCCCGGCGAACTGCACATCGGGGCGCAACTCGCGCTGGCCTTCGCGCAGGTCGACCGCCATGGCGAGCGGCGCGGGGCAGTTCTGGACCAACCACTCGTTGAAATCCTCCAGCGCGACGCCCGCCGTGTACGGGCGCGGCTCCTGCCCATCCAAGGTCGTGTAATTGGTCGCGCTAGAGGACGTGACCCGCGTGCTGACCGTGGATTGGATAATCGGAATGCCGGGGAAGGTCTTGGCTAGGAAATCCCACCACGCTTGCGCCCGTGCCTTCATCAACACGAGGGCATCGGCCGGGTTGGTCGGGCTGGAGATACCGGAAAAATCGTTCCGCAGTCCCTGCGACCAGATATGGGTGAACGGCCATCGCCCGCCGTTCATGTCGCGGATGGCGGCGAACAGGGCATAGCGCTGGCTGAAGCGGTTGCTGCCCGGCGTCACGTCCATGAAATCTTCCATGGATGCGCCGTGGTGGCCAAAATTGGCGATGCCGAACGATCCCGGCCCTGACGGATCGCCCAGCCCCTTGACGATGCCCCCAACCAACTGGCGTGCGTCGGGGCGTATGTCGTTCTGTTGGGTAATGCTGTCACCGATCAGCAAGACGGAGGGCGTCGAGCCGTCGAACGGCACCAACACCCCATGCGGCTTGTAACCCCGGCTGCTATCGGGCGTACTGCCCGTAATCTGGCCCCCGGCCATGTTGCTGGCTGAAAAGGCCGTGCCGCGCCGTCGATACTCGCCGAAGGCCACATCAGCGTTCCAGCCGGTCGGACGCTTGCCACCGGCCGGGGTGGTCAGGCTGACCCGGTGATAGCCCCCGCCAAAGGCTGGGCGCGGATCCTCGATCGCGAAGCCGCCATCCGGCATGACGATCGAGGCCGCCCCGCCGAACGTGCCCGCCACGCGCGTCCCGCCACCATTGGCCGCCGTGAAGGTCACGGACCCGTCGATGGTGTTGGAATTGCCAGGCGGGGTTTCCAGCGCGGTCGGACCCGCCGAATCGGCGCTGTTGAAACCGAAATTCAGATAGACCGGCCGCCACCCGGCGGGCTGCGCGGTCATGAAGTTGTCGGACACCTCGTTGAGAAACCCGCCAGCAGGCGCATAGGCCAGCGTCGTGGTGCTGTTGCCGACCGTCCGGTAGGGCGACATGCCGAAAACTAGATCCCCGGCCTTGGGGAAAGTCGCCGCGCGCGGGATCGCGATGGACGTGAACGTCAACGGTTCCTCGACCGCACGCTGTCCCTTCGTCGCACGGATGACGATGGTGGACGCCTGCCCATCGGCCTGCGCCCCTGCCCCGGCCACGATCCGTCCGCCCGCCGCCAGCGCCAGTTGGGCGGGCGCATTGCCGACCACGGCATAAGTCGCGCCCGATCCGAAAGGATCGGTCAGGGACGCGATCAGCGCGCCTTGCGCAATGGTGGTGTAATAGGTGGACTTGCTGGCCGACAGACTCGGCCCACCGCCGCCAGCGCTCCCGCCAAGACCAAGGCCCAGGCCAATGCCGATACCGGGCATCAGTAGAGCCCCAGCATGTTGGCGGCCGTGGTGCCGGTGGCGAGGATGCGGCGCGGGCGGAACGGAATGAGCGCCCCGGCGGGCACATTCTTCCACGTCACGCCGGTAGCGCCGGAGGGCGCACCTGCGCCGATCATCGTGATATCGCCGCCCGTGCCGACATAGATGCCCTTGGGGATATCGGCCAGATCGGCAGCGTCGGCGGGGACGATCGCGACGGCGCGCGTCGCGGGATCGGAAACGGTGTCAGCAAATCCGCGGAAGGGATCAGCCATGGTCAGTCCTTTCAATTGGTCGAGGAATTGTTGGGGAAAGCATCCCAAAGCAGGCGGCGCTTCGCCTCACAGGCGGCAAGGGCGATATCGCCGTCCCGAATGGCCCGTTCGGCGTCGGCGCTGGACATGCTGCCGTCAGCTTGGGTTGTCAGGGGAACCGGGCGGCACGGCTCTTTGGCCGCCTTCGGACGGATTGGCGGGTTCGGCGAAGAGGGCAGCGCGATCCGCTGCCGCTCCCCGCACCCGGTCAGCAGCCAGGCACAAAGCCCGGCCAGCATCAGTTTGCGCATAGCGTGTCACCGTGTCTCTGGATCGGAGGATGATGGGTTGGCGGTCGGCCAAGCTGGCCGCGTAGCGTTCGGCCGCTGCCGCCAGCTGGCGGGCGTTGCGCGCCTCGATCGACAGCCGGGATTGTTCGGCCGACGCGATCGTGGCGGACCATGCGGCCCGCTCATTGGTCAGGGTTTGCCGATAATCGGCGCGCAGATGGTCGAGGCGCGCGGCCCATAGCCCCAAGGCCAGGACGATCAGCGCGGGCCAGAACCGGCGCAACAGTGCGAGGGCGTTCACGCCTCATTCCTCGACAACGGAACGCCCGCCACCGACAGCCGAACCGGCGCGCCGATCACAGGGAGGCCAGCGGGCCAGCGCCGGGCGACGCAACGGTCTTTCGCGATGCGGGTATAGGTCACGGCATCCGACTGATTGCCGCCAATCACGCGATAGGCCGTGTCGTCCTCGCCGACATAGAAACCGACATGCCCCCCGCCCGGCCGCTCGAATACGAGGATCGCGCCGGGGGCCAGCCGCTTGGGGTCGAGCGGATCGCCCCAGGTCGCCCAGCTTTTCGCCCGGATCGCGATGGGCGGGGGCTTCAGTCCCGCTTCGGTGACGCACACGGCCGCGAACAGCCCGCACCACGGCACGTCATCGCCATTGAACGCGATCCCCAGCACCTTGGCCCCGACCCGCTTGGCCCATGACATGATCGTCGGATTGCTGGCGGGGCCGGGTGTTTCACGCACGGCAAGCTTGCCCCGCGCGGCGGTCAGCCACGTTGGTTCGATCATCTTGATTGTCCTCTTGATGGTGGGGCCTTCAGGCCCCGGTTTGATCCTTGTCGCCGAACATCGCGCGGACCATCTTGGCCAGCGCTTCGGGCAGGATGTACGGCAATGCCGCCAGCATCAGGCGGATGGTCCCGATGCCCGTCCAGCCTGCACAGGTGCCCGCGAACAGCACCGACCAGACCGGCATATGGAAATGGATGGCCATGGCCCCGCCGATCGCGCCGAACGCGGGCAGGATCGAACACAGCACCATGATATCCCGCCACGTCACCGCGCGGCCCGCTTCCAGTTTACGGCCGATCTTCAGCACTTGCCCCGACGCGACCGCAAAGGCCGCCAGTGCGTAGAACTGCCAGTCCCTCACAGCGTCACCACTCCTATTCCAAGGCCCATCAGGATCAGGACGCCGCTGACCAGAAAGCTGGCCGTCCGATGGCGGGAAAAGGCCGCCAGCAAGAAACTCATGCCCGTCACCGCAAGGGCGGATGCGATGCAGTCCGTGGCCACGTCGAACGCGATCCACCGATCCGGCCGGGCCGATACAAGTCGCGCCGCATCGCCCAGCGAGCCGCTGAAATAACCCAGCCCGATCAGGACGGAGCCCGCGAACAACAGGGTGGCGCTCCACGGCGTCTTGATGGCGGTGATCAGGTCGACGTGCAGCTGATCGATCACGGCCCGGAACCGCGCGCGACATATCGAACGATTGCCGCCCCGGCACCGCAACAGCGTCCATCCGGCAAGGATCGTGGGCACCAGCCAGTGCCCGGCCGACACGGCGAACCGCACGCCGAATAGCATCAGCGTCCATATCGCCACGACGCTAACGATATGGCCAAGCGCCGTCATTTCGCGACCTCCGGGGCCGCGAAGCACAGATTTTCCATGACTGTCTCCTTGATGGCTGGGCGGGTCAGTCCAGCCGGTTGAACCCGATGCGCAGGTCCGTTTCGCCGGGCGGCAATGCCGTGGTGCGACGATCGAGCAGCAGAGTTACCTTCTGCGCGGCATTGAACTGGACGCGGCCGCTGGTCGCCCGATCAATGAAGATGGCCGCATCCGCTTCCCGAATGTCATTGTCATGGATGGCGAGACGGGAGCGGTATTGCTGGCGAGGAATACGCCCGGTCAGGGTCATGGTGGAATTGCCGTTGCCGGAAGACGAAATGCCGCGCCGACAGCGGACAATCACATTGCCGTAATATTCCTGATCCTCGACATCATTGTCCTCGCCCGGACCGGCACCCCAGGAATACGGGTTCAGGTCCGCATTCTCCAGATAGTTCCAGCGGATGACGCCCCGCGCCATGACGGCGACACAGAAATTATGCCCCCGGACACGGTTGCTTTCGATGAGACAGGTTTCCGACCGAACCACGATTGCGCCCTTGCCGCCACCCGCATACGCCACCACGCGATTGTTCCGCACGATCGCATGGGCCGGGCGGCGGACATAGAGATGGCTGTTGCGGCCAATCTGGATACAGTCGGCCTGCACCCCTTCAGGCGGCGGGATATCGTTCCCCTGCACGATGACGACGCCGCCCACGCCCTCGATATAAACCGCGTCGCCCGCCGCCTTGCCCACATTGTCGTGGATATAGTTGCCGTCGATCAGGATATCGTCGGCCAAGGCATTTCCGGGCAGCGCGATCTCATTGAACGGCTTGTTGCGGATCTCCACCACGTCCCCGGCCGACGCGGTGCCGGTCAGGGTGAAAGAAACGCCGTTCTGCGAATACGCCACGCCACCGCTGGCGGTGGCCGCCAGTAGCGAACCGTCCGGCCGACGCACCCGCCACCGCGTCGCCGCGCCCGTCCCGCTTGTCGTACACTCCAGCCGGAATATGCCGCTCAAGGCCGCCTCGCTGATCGCATAGGCCTGCAACTGAACCTCGGACGGCTTCGAAATCAGTTCCGATTCCGCCTTGCGCGTATTGCCCCGGATCGCGACGCCGATTGCATTGTCGTCGGTGGTCGAGCCGTTGCGCGATATCTCGTTGCCGACGATCATGAGCCCGGAGCCGCCATAGCTGTTGATCCCGCGCGACTTGGCGCGGGTGATGTGCAGCCCCTGAATGCGCCAGTCGTTCGCGGCGTTCTCGTCCACGCCATATGTCTGGCCGATCCCCACTTGCGGGGCAGCGCCCGACCCATAGGGCCGATAGGTGCAGCGGTTGCTGGGCAACAGCGTCTCCGACCACGCCCCGCCCCGCTCAAGGAAGAAATGCGTACCCGGCCAATATTGCGTACCATCCGCCGCCTTGGCCAGCGTGCGCCATGCCGTTGCAGGCGTCCGGCCGTCATTGTCGTCATTGCCGGTCGGACTGACATAGCGCCGGGTTTCGGGCAGGAAGGCGTCGGCCGGAGCGGCAACGATCGCCTCCATATCGTCGTCGCCGACCTCACACAGAATTTCGACCGAACGGACCCACCCCGTCATGGGCAACGAACCGTCGAGGCGCGCGCCGATCGCCACGCGGTCCAGCTGGGCGGGGCGTTCGGCAAACGGGGCATGGGCGAGCAGCCCGGCCGCGCCGATCGTCTGGCCCCGTGGGCCGACCCGGTGGGCCATGCGCACCCGCCCCGGCCCCACCAGACGCGGAACACAGGGGCGGCGGAAACTGCCCGTCTGAGTGCCGGTCAGGGCATTGTCCGTGGTCCGGGCGAGCGCATAGCCCTCCCCCTTCCCATTGGTCAGGTGAAGCATGGTCCGCTCGGCATTGTCCTGCCGCGCGATTTCCACCTCCACGACGATGGTGTGGGGCCGATCCAGCAGGTTGAGCCCGCGAACCTCCAACACGTCGCCACCGCGCGCGGCCGGTTGCCCCACGGTGATGATGGGGCTGGTGATCACATCCATCTCGACTTGGGCGAGGATGACACGGACCCGGCTACCCGCACGCACCACGAGGCGGCCCTGCCCGCCCGTGGCCGTCGCCGTATGCACGCGACCTATCCGCGCCCACTGGCCGCCGAAATAGTCGGCCGTCGAACCGCCCCCGCCCGTCACGGTCAGGTAACAGGCCCCGGTGATGGACTTGGCGTAGACGCTCGACGCCACCCGCGCATTCGGGGCGGCGCTGAAGAACGGAATGGCAAAGTCGGTCGTGTCGCTCGGATTATAGAACTCGATCACTCTGCCGTTCATGACGCCGGCATCCAGCAACGCCGCGAAAAGAAACTCGCTGCCGTCCGGCGTCCGGGCGAATCGCAGGCTGTCGGTATCATCGACAAGGCTGGCCGACGCGCCGCTCGGTCGACTGTTGAGCAGCGTCCACCCGGCGATATCGATCGGCGCGGCGTTGCGCATCGTCACCATGTTTTGCGATGCCGGTTCGCGACGAAAGCCCATGCCGGGCACAATCCGGCGCTGCCCGGCCGGGGTGATATACAGCGCCCCGTTCAGCGATGCGGATACGCCAGCCGGTCCGGCCATGCGGACTTCGGGGATGGCCTCGGCGTTCGGATAGGCCCGGTCGCCAGCGACATATTCCGAGCCTGCGAAATCGACCCGTAGCAGCGACAGGCTTTTGGGTGCCTGGATAATCATGCGTAGTTCCCCACCAGCATGACGCGCAGGCCCCGCGCGCCCATGCCCTCCGCCAGCACGTCGACGGAGATTTCGGCATCGTCGGGGATCGCGGGGGCGGCAATCACCGGCTGCGCGGTCCCCTCTGCCCGACTGGACAATGCGCCCGGCTTGATCAGCAGCGGCGCGGACAACATCGACACGCCGTTGTTGTTCCGCCCGCAGCGCCGCAGCCTCGACCTTGGCGAGCCGCATTTCCTCGCGCGTCTTTCCGAACGCCCCATTCTGGCGTTCAATTTGGGCGACCAGACGCTCACCGGCTTTTTCAACCGAGTTATATTCACGCTGCGCGGCACGGCTCGTCTGCGACGATTCCGCCGCGAACGTCCGCAACGCGGCCTGCGCTCCGTTCAGGTTGAGCATGGACGCGGACGCGCGTTCGACCCGGTTGAACTCTTCGATCGCGTTCGCGCTGGCGCGATCGATCGCGCTATCCAGCCGCGCCAGCGCTTCGAACGAACCGCCGGTATCGATATCGAACCCGACGCCAAGCGCCGCACCTTCGAAATTGTCCATGACCGGGGCTCCAAAAAGAAAAGGGCCGCCCGTTCGGACAGCCCATATTGTGGCTACAATTTGCGTTGACCGTTAGGCTTTTTGTGGCTACAAAAAGCTCATGATGATCGTTTGGGACGAACCGAAGCGCGCTGCGAACCTTGCCAAGCACGGCATTGATTTCGCCGACATTGACGAAGCGTTCTTCCTGTCCGCGATGGTCGGCGAAGCGAAACAAGGCCGCTGGTTCGCGGTTGGTCGCCTGAACGGCGTGATCACCGTGATTTTCGCCACGCTGGGCACCGAAGGGCTTTCGATCATCTCGGCCCGCCCCGCCAGCGCCAAGGAAAGGAAATTGGTGGAATGACGAAACCCTACACCCAAGCGGACATGGACGCCGTGTCGGACAATCCCGAACTCACCGACGCCCAGCTGGCCAGCGCCCGCCCCTTTGCGGAAGCGCTGCCCGCCATCGCAGCCGAAATACAACGCGGGCGGGGCCGCCAGAAAAGCCCCACCAAGATTCCAAAACACATTCGGCTATCGCGGGAGGTGGTGGACTTTTTCGAAAGCACCGGGGCGGGCTGGCAATCCCGCCTCGACGATGTGCTGAAGCGCTACGTCGCCGAACATCGCTGATCAGCCCAGCAGACGTTCCAGCGCCGCCCGCTCTGCCTCAATCTCGGCCTTGCTGACCGGGGCTTTCCACGGGGCGGGACAGGTCTCCACTTCGGCCCGCCGCCCCTCCGCCAGATACTCGACGGATAGGCGGCGGATCAGCCGGGCCTCCCATGGGGAGAGCCGCACCCCGGTCATTTGGGACCATGCGGCGATCGTCGGCCAACTCAGCGCGACGGTCCCCATGCCCGCCGCTTCGACCATGCCCATTTCCATGAACCGTTCGATCAGGTGCGGCATGGGATTGGGCGGCATGGCGTTTTCCGCCGCCTTTTTCCCCATCCGCTCGGCCCGGCTGCGCTTCGTGGAAGCCGGAGCCTTTTCCCAACGTTCGGCCCGTCTGGACCCCTCGGGCGGCTTTGGCGTGGCGGCCAGCCACGCCATTTGCCGAACGTAGAGCGTAAGGCCTTGGCCTACGCTCGCTTGAAGTTTCCCCAATCAGCCAGGAACCGGGTAATCTGGTTGACGATGAAACCCAACGCGGGATCGGCATAGGTGGCGCGGTACAGCTCTGCGCCCTTGGCGTCACCAGCCGGGGGATACGTGAAATTCTCGAACGACACGGTGATGGCCGCATAGTCTTCCGCTGTCGTTTCGCGCCGCTGTTCGGCCGACATGGCGGACGGCTTGCCGTCATTGTCCTGCGCGCGCTTCAGGGCGCGCTGCGTCTGCAATTCCTCGATCCGGGCATATTCCGGCGATGCCGGGCCACAGAGGTGGATACGGACGGGCTGGCCGCCATCGTACATCAGATTGCCGCTGGCATCCTTCAGGTGCAGCGGAGCGGTGGCGGAAATCGCCTTCGTGGTGATATCGAGCATTGGAAACCTCTTTGCGGCGGGATTGCGCGGGATGCACCGACCCGCCCCGTCCCGCGCAACGCGGGGCGGGCCGATGCTCATGAACCGGCTAGGCCGGAAAGGGATTATGCGGGGGCCGGAACCTTGACCGGCTTGGTGCAGATTTCGATGGCCGGGGCAGCGGTCAGCATCGTGTCCGCACCATCCGCCGTTTCCGGCATCCCGAAGGTACGCCCTTGGAAATAGCGCATCGCGCCGTCCTGATAGGTGACGGCGAAGGAATAGAGCTTTTGGCTCTCGTCATCGCCCGACGTCTGCAACAGGGTCTGCCCGGCATCGGCGCTGTCGAGCGCGATCGTCGGCGACACCGCGCCATAATCCGGCGAACCCTTGTACTTCTGTTTGCCGCCCTTCATCGGCTGAAATTCGACCTTGGCGAAGCTGGTGCCGAAGGTGCCCAGCTTTTCCACCTGCCCGATCACCAGATACGACAGCGCGGCGTAACCGGCCTTGTCCTGAGTGGCGGGCGCAGCGGCGGAGATGGCGAGCGTGGTGCCCGCCGCAGTCTGCGAAGTCATAGTATATTGCTCCTATTAAGCGGCGGGATGGATTAGGCGCTGGCCGCCTTGCTCTTCGCCTTGCCCTCTTCGGGCTGGGCGTCGGCCACCTCTTCGACCAGACCGGCCAGCGTCAGGTTCAGCAGTTCGCCAGCGGTCAACTGGACCTCCTGATCCTTGGTGTAATTGGTTTCCGTGCCTGCGTCGGTGAAGTCGCGCAGCACCTTGGCCTTGAACTTGGTGGTGTCGGTCATCGTCATGCTCCTGTGATGGCGTCGTAAGTGACGCGGAAATCTTGGGCCTGTTCGTAGGTGTCGCCGGGGCCATCCACGTCCGGCCCGCGCCCAGCGAGCAGGATCGAGACATTGCGGCCGCCTCCAATATTGCCGGTGCGATCCGCCCCGGCGTCCGCCACCAGCCCGATCACGGCCCGTTGCTGCGCCCAGCTGACCGCGCGGACCGTCACCGAAACCCGGTCGATGCAACGGCGCGTCGCACCGCGCTTCAGCCGCTTGCGGTCCACGACGCTGATCGTGCGGACCAACAGGGCTGGCAGAGGCTCGTCGCCCGACAGGCGACCGCCCTTGATGCTGTCGCGATCGACCAGCGCCAGCAGCGGCGCATAGCCCTGCAACACCGCGCCGATGATCGTCGCCCCGTCAATCACGTCCGGGATAGGCTGGTCGCTCATGCGTCATCGTCCATGTCATCGGGAGCCAGGCCTTTCCGGCGCAGGCGGGTGGTGATGTATTCTTGGGCCGCGCGGATCGCCTCGGCCTCTTTCACGTCCAGCGCGGGGCGCAGGAACGGGAAGGCGCGCGACCCGGTATGAAAGACCTCAGGCCCGACCGGCCGACCGCCGATCACAAGCGTCAGGTTGCCCTTTGCCTCGCGCAGCCCGTTGTTCAGTTTTCGCGCCCCGACCCCGCCCACGGCCGCAATGAAGTGCGGCGCGGTCCCGTATTCGAGCCAGACGCCAAGCGAGTAGCTGAAGCCGCGCTTGACCGTGACG
>NZ_JAXCMJ010000060.1:0-21247 GCF_038084995.1 Sphingomonas sp. 2378 | reverse complement strand
CCCCTCCCGCAAGCGGGAGGGGCTTCTCTTCTTACTCCCCTCCCGCAGGCGGGAGGGGCTTCTCTTCTTACTCCCCTCCCGCCTGCGGGAGGGGAGTAAGAAGAGAAGCCCCTCCCGCCTGCGGGAGGGGAGTAAGAAGAGAAGCCCCTCCCGCTTGCGGGAGGGGCGTGAGACGAGAGGGCGCTCCGGCGGGCGGGAGGTGGGCCAAGAGGTGAGGGTTCCCCCCTTACAACACCTCCACCGCCATCGCGGTGGCTTCGCCGCCGCCGATGCAGAGCGAGGCGACGCCCCGCTTCGCCCCCTTCGTCTCCAGCGCCGAGAGCAATGTCGCCAGCACCCGCGCGCCGCTCGCGCCGATCGGGTGGCCGAGTGCACAGGCCCCGCCATGGACGTTCAGCCGGTCGTGCGACAAGCCCAGGTCGTGCATCGCGATCATCGCCACCGCCGCGAAGGCTTCGTTGACCTCATAGAGATCGGCATCGCCCGTCGACCAGCCCGCCCGCTCCAGGGCTTTGCGCATCGCGAAGACCGGTGCGGTGGTGAACCGCGCGGGCGCATGGGCGTGCGCCGCGTGCGACACGACCCGCGCGATCGGGGTCAGGCCCAGCCGCTCGGCGACGCTGGCCCGCGTCATCACCAGCGCGGCCGCGCCGTCCGAGATGGAGGAGGCGTTGGCGGCGGTGATCGTCCCGTCCTTCGAAAAGGCGGGCTTCAGCGTCGGAATCTTGGCCGGGTCGCCCTTGGCGGGTTGTTCGTCCAGCGTCACGTGCTCCTCGCCCTTGCGGGTCTTGACCGTGACGGGCACGATTTCCCGGTCGAACGCGCCGGAGGCTTGCGCCGCCTTGGCCCGCTCCAGCGAGGCGATGGCGAAGCCGTCCTGCGCCCCCCGCGTGAACTGATAGTCCTGCGCCGCCTCTTCGGCGAAATGGCCCATCAGCCGACCGCGTTCATAGGCGTCCTCCAGTCCGTCGAGGAACATATGGTCATAGAGCGTGTCATGCCCGATGCGCGCGCCGCCGCGATGCTTGTGGCTGAGATAAGGGGCGTTGGTCATGCTCTCCATGCCGCCCGCGACGATCAGCTCCGCCGAGCCCGCCGCCAGCGCCTCCGCCGCCATGATCGCGGCCTGCATCCCCGAACCGCACATCTTGTTGACCGTGGTCGCCTCGACATGCTCGCCCAGCCCGGCGAAGATCGCCGCCTGACGCGCGGGAGCTTGGCCCAGTCCGGCGGGGAGGACGCAGCCCATATGGATGCGTTCGATCGCCGACGCGTCGACGCCCGCCCGCTCGACCGCGCCCTTGACGGCGGTGGCGCCCAATTGCGTCGCGGACAGGCCGGACAGGCTGCCCTGGAACGACCCCATGGGGGTGCGGGCATAGGACAGGATGACGATGGGGTCCGTCATGACGGCATGCTCTCCGATATGGTTGTTTTGCCCCGGGCTTTACGCCTTTTGCCCGTGGCGCGCAAAGGGGCGGGGGCGTAGGGACCGGGCATGAGTTTCGGGGCGGGATCGATGCTTTGGGCCGGTATCTACGGCGTGGCGGGGGCGATCATCGGGTCGTTCGTCGGCGCGCTGGTGCTGCGATGGCTGGACGACCGATCGGTGCTGGCGGGGCGGTCGGCCTGTGACGGGTGCGGCAAGGCGCTGCGGGCGTGGGAGTTGGTGCCGATCGTCAGCGCTCTGGTCCTTCGGGGACGATGCGCGCGCTGTGGGCAGCGCATCGATCCGGTCCATATTCGGATCGAAATCATCGCCGCGCTGATCGGCGTGTCGGCCGGCTGGGTGGCGGGACCGGATGGCTGGACGGGGGCGCTGTTCGGCTGGTCGTTGCTGGCGTTGGCGTCGCTCGATGCGCTGGCGCTGTGGTTGCCGGATCGCTTGATCGCGTGGCTGGCGGGCACGGGACTGGTGACCGGGGCGCTCGGCCATGCGCCGTTGCTGGGCGATCGGATCGTCGGGGGGCTGGCGGGGTTCGGCGCGCTGTGGGGGATCGCGGCGGCCTATCGCCATGTCCGGGGGCGCGAAGGGATGGGCGGCGGCGACCCCAAGCTGATGGGGGCGATCGGGCTCTGGCTGGGCTGGCGGATGCTGCCGGGGGTGTTGCTGGCGGCCTGTGTCATCGGGCTGGGTTATGTGCTGCTGCGTCGCCTGCTGGGGACGCGGGTG
The DNA here is from genome assembly GCF_038084995.1 of Sphingomonas sp. 2378. NCBI lineage: Bacteria > Pseudomonadati > Pseudomonadota > Alphaproteobacteria > Sphingomonadales > Sphingomonadaceae > Sphingomonas > Sphingomonas sp. 2378. The sequence continues at coordinate 19,074 of NZ_JAXCMJ010000060.1, read as the reverse complement.
GCGGCGGACGAGATGGTGCCCCTCGGCCTGTTGCTGGCGGTGGCGGCTTACCCATGCTGGATGTTGATGATAGCATCCGGGGCATGATGCCGTTGCCCCTCTTCGCCCTGGCGCTGATGCAAGCGCCAGCCGCCGTTCCGACCCTGGGCACCCTGCCGCGCCAGCAACTGCCCGAACGCGGCTGCGCGGCCTATCTGTGGACCGTGCAGGACCAGCGCTTCGTCGCGATGGTCGAGCCGACGCGGCTGAGGCTGTCGCTGGACGGCAAGCTGGTCGATCTGGCCGCGACCCGGGCGGGCGAAGGCGGCGCGCTGGGGCTGGCGAGCGGCACCCGCTATGCCGGGGGAGGCGTCAGCGCGACGCTGACCATGACCATCGCCCAGCGCGAGACGTTGCAGGACGGGGCGATCGTGTCCGACGCCAGCCTCAGCATCGCTCGCGACGGACAGGATGAGGTCGTGGTGCCGGTCGGCGGGCTGGTCGGCTGCGCTCCCGCCGCCGCCCGGTAAGGATGGCGGCAACGATACTATTGGCGATGCTAGGGAACCTGCGCTGACCTTTTGGCGTTTGAGGGGTGCTGGGGGATCGATCCGAATGACGGAAGACCCTTTTGCGGAAAGGGGTTTTCTACGGCGTGGCGGGACGGATCGGCAGACACACCTGGCTTGCGGTCGCGCTGATTGCTCCCACATCCTTAATCACCCCGGCAATGGCGCAATTGTCGAAGCCCGGCAGCGCGCCCGCGCAGGGACCCAGCTTGCCGCAGGACCAGCGTGACGGCACGACCGATCCGCAGGGCAACGCGCCGATCGTCCCCGATGCGCAGTTCAACGCCGCGCTGCCGCCGCTGAGCGGAGACATCAACGCGCCGCTGGAGCCGATGTCGACCATGACGACGGCCCAGCCCCAGACGACCACCATCCCGACGCCGCAGGCCGCGCCGCCGCTTCCCCAGGCGCAGACCGCGCAGCCGCTGGCCACCGGCGAGGCGATCGGCCCGGTCGCGCCCGAAGACCCCCAACTCGCCCAGCCGCTGACCCCGCTCGGCAGTTTCGACTCCACGCCACTCCAGACCGCCACCGATCCGACAAGCGAGCGTGCGCCCGAAATCCGGTACGACATGGAGGTTCGCGGGCTGGCCGATCTCAACCTGGACGACGAGTTCAAGGGGCTGTCGGCGTTGCGCGAAGGCAAGGGCAGGGCGGCCAACGCGACCCAGGTCTCCGCCCGTGCGCGCGAGGACGAACAGCTTGCGATCCGGCTGATGAAGTCGCTCGGCTATTACGACGCCACCGCCGTTTCCACCCTGCAACGCGAGCCGCAGGGTGAGGGGCAGGCGGGCCGTTTGAAGGTGCTGCTGACCGCGACGCCGGGGCGGCTGTATCGCCTGTCGTCGGTGACGGTGAATGCGCAGGGAACGACCCCGCCCGATCTGGTCCGCACCAACCTGCCGATCAAGGTCGGCGACCCGATCGAGGCCGCCCGCATCGAGGGAGCGGAGGCGAATGTCAGCCTGGTCCTGCCCCAGCGCGGCTATCCCTTCGTCAAGGTCGGCGATCGCGACATATTGCTGGAGGATCAGGGGCCGGAGCCGGTCGGGGCCTATACGCTGCCGGTCGATACGGGGCCGCGTTCGTCGTTCGGCAAGCTGACCACGGTTGGGGATCAGGTCTTCGACCTCTATCATCTCAACGTCTTTCCGCGTTTCGACGAAGGGGAATTGTACGACTCGCGACTGACCGACGATCTGCGCAATGCGCTGGTCGCGACCGGGCTGTTCAATGGCGTCGCGGTCGAACCCAAGCGGACGGGCCGCATGAATCCCGACGGCACCGAGGCGATCGATCTTCAGGTGACACAGACAAAGGGCCCTGCGCGGACCCTGTCGGGCGAAGGCGGTTACTCGACCGGCCAGGGTGTGCGGTTGCAGGGCAGCTTCACCAACCGTAACGCCTTCAAGCCCGAAGGCGCGCTGATCGCCTCGGTCATCGCGGGCACGCAGGAACAGGGCTTGAGCGGCACCTTCCGCCGCTCCAACGCCGGGCGGCGCGACCGGACGTTTCAGGTCATCGCCTCGGCCAGCCACCAGAATTACGACGCCTTCGATGCGTTCATCGGCACGGTCGCCTTCCGCTGGAGCTATGACTCGACGCCGATCTGGCAGAAGAAATTCACCTATGCGTTCGGCGGAGAGCTGACCGGCACCAACGAGAGCGTCTATGATTTCGCGCGTGGCGAGCGGGTGCGCGGCACCTATGGCATCGCGGCGATTCCGGGGCAGGTCGTGTTCGACCAGTCCAACGACCTGCTCAATCCGACGCGCGGCTATCGCCTGAAACTGAACCTCAGCCCGGAAACCTCGGTGCGTGGCGCGGTGCGGCCCTATGCGCGGACGATGATCGAGGGGACTTTCTACTACCCGCTGAACGACAGCCTGGTGATCGCAGGACGCGCGCGGGGCGGCGCGATCTTCGGGATCGATCGCGACGATCTGGCCCCGTCGCGGCGTTATTATGGCGGCGGCGGCGGGTCGGTGCGCGGTTATGGCTTCCAGCGGCTCGGGCCGTTCGATCCGCAGGGCAATCCGGTCGGCGGACGCAGCCTGAACGAGTTCGCGCTGGAGGCGCGCTATCGCTTCGGCAATTTCGGCATCGTGCCGTTCGTCGATGCGGGCAACAGCTATGAAAGCACGCTGCCCACGGGCAAGGATCTGCGCTTCGGCGCGGGTATCGGCGGACGCTTCTACACCAATTTCGGGCCGTTGCGCGTCGACGTGGCGACGCCGCTGAACCCGCGTCCGGGTGACGGCAAGGTGGCCCTGTATATCTCGATCGGGCAGGCCTTCTGATGGCGGACGAACAGACCATGGCGCCTGAATCGGACACCGTCACCACGCGCCGCCCGTTGTGGCAGCGTATCCTGAAATGGATCGGGATCGTGATCCTGGGCCTGATCCTGCTGGTCGGGGCGATCCTGCTGGGAATCAATACCGATCCGGGGCGGCGCTTCGTCGCGGACCAGTTGGGCGGCTACACCACCGCATCGGGGCTGAACATCAAGGTCGGGCGGATCGAGGGTTCGCTCTATGGCCGGATGAGCCTGGTCGATCTGCGGGTCAGCGACCCCAAGGGCGTGTTCCTGTCCAGCCCGCGCCTGGATGTGGACTGGCGGCCCTTCGCCTATACCAACAACCATGTCGATGTGCGCTCGCTGAACGCGAACCTCGTCACGCTGGCGCGCAAGCCGGAGTTGAAGGAGACGCCCAGCGACCCCAACGCGCCGCTGCTGCCCGATCTCGACATCGACGTGAACCGGCTGAGCATCAAGCGCTTCGTCATCGGTGCGCCGGTGACGGGGCAGCGCCATGTGCTGGCGATCGACGGCAAGGTGCATATCGCCGACCGCCGTGCGCAGGTGACGGCCAGCGCCGATGCGCTGCGCGGGCCGGGGATTGCGGGTGGTGACCGGTTGCGGCTGGTGCTCGACGCGGTGCCCGATGCCGATCGGCTGGCGGTGGATGTGAAGCTGACCGCGCCGACCGGCGGTGTCGTCGCGTCGATGGCGGGCTTGAAGGCGCCGTTGACCCTGTCGGTCGATGGACGCGGCGGCTGGAAAGCGTGGCAGGGGCGCGCGATCGCGACGCTGGGCGGGGGCGAACTCGCCAATCTGAACGCCACGGCGCGGGATGGGCATATCGAGGTGCGGGGGGTGACCCGGCCCGGCCTGTATCTGGAAGGACCGGTCGAACGGCTGACCGCGCCCGCGCTGCAAGTCGCGATCGACACCACGCTCGACGAGCGGCGGGCGGATACGCGGATGAAGCTGCGTTCGTCGGCCTTGATGGTCGATGCGGGCGGGTTGCTCGACATGGCGAACAGCCGGTTCGGCAATTTCGCGGTCGATGCCAAGCTGCTGACGCCCGGTGCCATCGCGCCCATTCTGACGGGCCGCGACGTGCTGGCGCGCGTGGTGCTGAACGGGGCCTTCGCGACGCCGACCGTGGATTACAAGGTCCGGGCGACGGCCCTGGGCTTTGGTGAGACCTCGGTCGAGAATCTCTATGCCGAGGGTCTGGCCACCGTGAATGCCGACCGCATCCTGGTGCCGGTCAAGGCGCGCGCGAAGCGGATCGCGGGGCTCAACGCGGCGGTGGGCGGCCTCACCACCAATGTTGCGATCCAGGGCGATTTCGCGATCGCCATGCCCAATATCCTGTCGGATAATCTGCGCATCCGGTCGGACAATATCGATGCGACGGCGGTGATCGTCGCCAATATGCAGACCGGGCGCTACACCGGCGCGCTCAAGGGCCGGGTGAACAATTACCGGGTCGAGAGCATCGGCATCATCAACCTGTCCACCGACGCCAATCTGGTCGCGACGCCGACCGGCTTCGGGATGAAGGGCCGGGTGGTCGCCCGCACCTCGCAGATCTTCAACGAGGGTGCGCGCAACTTCCTGGGCGGCAATGCGATCGTGCGCGCCGATGTCGAATATAGCCCGCAAGGCATCGTGACGTTCAGCGGCCTTCGCCTGACCGCGCCGCAATTCCGCGTGACGCGGGGCAGCGGGCGCTATGACCCCGCGACCGGCGCGGTGGCGGTGTCGGCGGACGCCTATTCCAGCCAATATGGCCCGCTAAGCGCGCGCGTGACGGGGTCGCAGACCAATCCGGTGATCGTGCTGCGTGCGGCCAGGCCGGGCGTCGGCGTCGGTCTCGCCAATCTCCAGGCGCGGGTCGTCGGGCGGAACGGGGCCTATGCCGTCAACGCCCGCGGCGATACCGATTACGGGCCGTTCACCGCCAATGTGCTGGTCAGCACCGGGCGGCAGTTGGCGATCGATATCCGCAGCCTGGTCTTCGCCGGGATCAATACCACGGGCCGCGTCGTGCAGACCGCCGCCGGGCCGTTCGCCGGTGCGCTGCAATTCGCGGGGCAGGGGATCAACGGCCGCGTCCAACTGGCCGACCAGGGCGGCAACCAGCGTGCCGACGTCGCCGCGCGCGCCTATAATGCGCGTGTGCCCGGCATGGTCGACTTCACCATCGGTCGCGCCATCGTCAACGCCAGCATCGTCATGCTGCCCAAGGCACCGCAGATCGTCGCCGATGCGCAACTGGCCGACACCCGCTATGGCGAGGTCGTGATCCAGTCGGCGCGCGCCAAGGTGAACTATACCGGCGGGCGCGGCACGGCGCAGGCGGTGATGACCGGATCGTCGAGTATTCCGTTCAACGTCGCGCTCAACGCCCGGCTGAGCCCCAACGACTATCTGATCGCGGCCAAGGGGCAGGCGAACGGCATCGCTTTCCGCACGACCAATCCCGCGCGGGTTCAGAATGTCGCGGGCGAATGGCGGCTGGCGCCGACCCGGATCGACCTGGGCCAGGGATCGGTGCGGATCGCGGGCTCTTACGGCAACGGGATGAAGGTTCAGACCCGTCTCGACCGGCTGGACATGTCGATCCTCGACGCCTTCGTCCCCAATCTGGGCATTTCGGGGCAGGCGAGCGGCGCGCTCGACTTCACCCAGGCGCGCGACGCCAGCTTCCCGGCGGCCGAGGCACGCCTCACCGTCGCCAATTTCCGGCGCACCGGGCTGGCGGCGGTGTCGGAGGCGGTGGATATCGTCTTTGCGGGTCGCCTGGTCGCCGATGGTGGCGAAGCACGCGCGCTGATCCGGCGCGGGCAGTTGGTGGTGGGCCGCATGGTCGCCAATCTGCGTCCGCTGCCCCCGGGCAATGGCGGCTGGGTCAACCGGCTGATGCAGGCCCCGCTGTCGGGCGGCATCCGCTATAACGGCCCGTCCGCGGTGCTCTTCTCCTTCGCGGCGCTGCCCAACCAGCAGTTGACGGGGCCGATCGCGGTTGCCGCCGACTTCTCGGGCCGGGTTTCCGCGCCGCAGTTGAACGGCCTGATCCGCGCCGACAATCTGACCTATGACAATGAGGCTTACGGCACACGCCTGAGCAACATGCAGTTGGCGGCTCGTTTCTCCAACGACCGGCTGGAGATCACGCGGCTCCAGGCCAAGGCGGGCGAGGGCAGCATCCAGGCGCAGGGGACCGTGGGTCTGGCGGCGGACAGCGGCTATCCGATCGATATCCGCGCGCAACTGAACAATGCCCGCCTGGCCGACAGCGACGCGCTGGCCGCGACGACCAGCGGTACGGTTCGCCTGACCCATGGTCGCGACGGCGGGTTGATCCAGGGCGACCTGACCGTACCCAATGCACGCTATCAGATCATCCGCCAGGGCCAGGCCGAGGTACCCGAGCTGAGCGGCGTGCGCCGTCGCAGCGAGATTCGCGTGGCGCGTCCGACAGACCGGCCCGCGCCCACCCCGCCGCCGGGACTGTTCCGCCTCGACCTGCGGGTCCGCGCCAACAACCAGTTGTTCGTCTCCGGCATGGGGCTGGAGTCCGAATGGGAGATGGACCTGCGCATCGGCGGCACGAGTGCTGCGCCGACGATCAATGGCGGGCTCGACCTGGTGCGCGGCACCTACAGCTTCGCGGGCAAGCGGTTCGAGGTGAATCGCGGCACGATCCGCTTCCGTGGCGGCGTGCTGACCGATCCGGACATCAACATCCAGGCGACGACGACCACCGACGGCATCACCGCGGTCATCAACGTCACCGGCACCGGCCAGCGTCCGCAGATCAGCTTCACCTCGACGCCGACACTGCCGCAGGACGAGGTGCTCAGCCGCTTGCTGTTCGGGACCAACCCCGAGAATTTGTCGGCGACCGAGGCGATCCAGTTGGCCGCCGCGCTCAACTCGCTGCGCGGGTCGGGCGGCGGCGGGTTGAACCCGCTGGGCAAGCTGCGCTCGGCGACCGGGTTCGACCGGCTGCGCGTGCTGGGTGCCGACGAGGCGACCGGGCGGGGCACCAGCCTGGCGGCGGGCAAGTACCTGACCGACAATATCTATGTGGAGATCGTCACCGACGCGCGCGGCTTCACCGCCACCCAGTTGCAGATCGCGCTGACCCGCACGCTCAGCCTGCTCACCCAGACCGGATCGTTCGGCGGATCGGCGGGAAGCCTGCGCTACTCGCGGGATTTCTGACCGGAGCCGCCCCCCTCACCCTCCTCGCCCGCTGCAAGTGGGTGGAAAGGGTGAGGGTGGTTGTCATTCCAGATCGGCTGGGGTTTCACCAAAGTGCAACATCCGGCAGGATGGCCGCATGACCCCCGACCAGTTGTCCGCTGAAGCCATCGCCATCCTCGCCGATCTGATCGCGATCGACACCACCTCGCGCGAGTCCAATCTGGACCTGATCGCCTATGTCGAGCGGCATCTGGCGGGCTTCGGGGTCGGCGGGCGGCGGGTGTTCAATGCCGATGGCAGCAAGGCCAATCTCTACGCCACGGTGGGGCCGATGGAGCGGGGCGGCGTCGTCCTGTCGGGGCATAGCGATGTCGTGCCGGTCGATGGCCAGCCCTGGACCAGCGATCCCTGGCGGTTGACCCGGCGCGGCGACCGGCTGTTCGGGCGCGGCACCTGCGACATGAAGGGGTTCCTCGCCCTGTCGCTGGCGCTCGCCCCGCATGTGGCGAGCGCCGGGGCGAAGCGTCCCCTTCATCTGGCAATCTCCTATGACGAGGAGGTGGGATGTCTGGGCGCGCCCTCGATGATCGCCGAGATCGCGCGCGAACTGCCCGCCCCCGCCGCCGTGGTGGTGGGCGAACCGACCGAGATGGTCGTGGTCGGCGGGCATAAGGGGATCGCGACCTGGATCGTCACCGTCACGGGGCATGAAGCGCATAGCAGCCTGACCCATCTGGGCGTGTCGGCCAATATGGTCGCGATCCGGCTGATGCAGCGACTGGCCGACCTCGCCGAGCGACTGGCGGGGGAGGGCGATCCGCAGGGGCCCTTCTGTCCGCATCATGCCACCCTGACCGTCGGCCAGATGGCGGGCGGCACGGCGGTCAACATCCTGGCGCGGGAGTGTCGGTTCGCCTTCGACCTGCGCACCCTGCCGGGGCAGGAGCCGGAGGAAGTGCTGGCCCCCTTCTTCGCCGCCTGCGCCGAGGCGGATGCGGCGCTGCGCCTGCGCTTTCCGGGAGCGGGGGTTCGCGTCGAGCGGCGCTCGCGCACCCCGGCCTTCGCGCCCGAGGCGGACGGAATGGCCGAACGGCTGGCACGCGCATGGGCGGGCGACAACGGCCCGGCGCGCGCGGTGCCCTATGCCGCGGAGGCGGGGCAGTTTCAGGGGGCGGGTTTCTCGACGATCATCTGTGGCCCGGGTTCGATCACACAGGCGCATCAACCGGACGAGTATATCGAGGTCGCTCAGATGGAGCGGGGGGCCGCCTTCATGCTGAGGCTGGCGGATGATCTGTATCGATAAGGGACGGGGCCGATCGATTCGGCCGGAAAATCATGAGGCGATCCGTCGGTAGGACCGCTCCGAATCGCCTCATGACATAACCTGTGATTACCAGGGGCGCATGGTCTCGCCGTAGATCAGCGCGATGATGAACTTCAGCATGGATATTCTCCCTCGTTGACGCCCGTTTCCGGCACGCGAGGATATAGTTAATGTCGAATTAACTATGACGCAATGGGTAACCGTTGCGCTAACGGACTGGAATGGCCGGGGAAAGGAGGTTAACACCTTCTTTAGTGGTCACGGTTACATTTGAGGGGTGAACGACAGTCCCTCTCGAATCGCGGCCAGCGAATCCGGGCTTCCAGGCCCTGCCACCGGCGTCACGAATGCGGAGGCGGTGGACCCGCACTGGCAGTTCCTGATCCTGTTGGCGGTCGGCAACTTCACCATCCTGCGTCGCCGCTTCGGGCGGGTTCATTGCGCCACACTGATCGAGTTGATCGTGGCACGCCTGGCCGAGGCCTTTCCCGAGGCGATGGTTCGGCCCACCGGCGCGGCGGAAGTCGAGATGATGATGTTCGCTCCGACGCGTGCGGTGCTGGAAGATCGATTGGCGGCGATGAACGCGCTGTTGTCGCAGCCCTTCGAGCTGGGCGGCGAGCGCTGTCGCGTCGAACCGGTCCTGGGGGCCGCAGCGGCGACGGTGCCGCATGACGACGATATCCGCCTGTTGGAGGATGCCGAACAGGCGCTGGCCGATGGGCATATCGAAGGCCGTCCCGTGGTGCGCGAGATGGCGGCGCGCGCCGACCGGCTCGACCGGATCGCGCTTGCCCGCGATCTCAGCCAGGCGGTCGAGCATGACGGGCTTTATGTCGAATATCAGCCCAAGGTCCATGTCCGTCAGCAGCGGATCGCCAGCATCGAGGCGCTGCTGCGCTGGCGGCATCCGGTCTATGGCATGATCTCGCCGATGGAGTTCATCCCGGTGGCCGAGGAGTCGCGCGTGATCGCGCCGCTGACCCTGTGGACGTTGCGCCGGGTGATCGCCGACCAGCAAAGCCTGATCCGTGCGGGTCACGACCTGCGTGTCTATGTCAACATCTCCGGCATGTTGCTCAGCGACCAGAATTTCGTCCGGGAAGCCTGCGCCCTGGTGACCGACAGCGGTGCCCGTATCGGGTTCGAGATCACCGAAACCTCGGTCATCCGCGATCCCGACAGCGCGATCGCCAATCTTCAGACCTTCGTCGACATGGGCATCACCGTCGCGATCGACGATTATGGCGCGGGGCTGTCCTCGCTGTCCTATCTGAAGCAGTTGCCCGCTTGCGAATTGAAGATCGACAAGCTGTTCATCACCCAATTGACCAGTTCCAACCGCGATCCCCTGATCGTCCGGTCGACCATCGACTTGGCCCATGCGCTGGAGATGGAAGTGGTGGCCGAGGGGGTGGAGACGCCCGCCGCGCTGGCGCTGCTCAGTGTCATGGGGTGCGACATGATCCAGGGTTATCTCATCAGCCGTCCGATCGGCCTGGAGGCGCTGACCCGTTTCCTGACGGAACAGGGCCATCAGGCCACCGTGGCAATGGCCCGCCCGACGCCCTTCGCCCGTCTGGTGGCGAATGCGCGCGGTTAGGATCGCGCTGGTCGTCGCGGCATTGCTGGCGGCGGGCATGGGATCGCGGGCGAGAGCCGAAGCGGTCCCGCAGCCCGGCTTCGACCGCGCGATCGAGGCGGCCAAGGCCGAAATGCTCCGCGATCCGGCGGTCGCCATCCAAAAGGCCGAGGTGGCGCGGCAATCCGCCACACGAATGGCGGACGCCGACCAGCGCGCGCTCGCCCTGGCGACGACGGACTGGTTGCGCGGAGAAGGGGCCAGCCGGCTGGGCGACAATCGGAAGGCCCGCACCGCGATTTCGTCTGCGCTGGCGACCGCACGGCGACTGGCGCCGCGGTCCGATCTCTATGGCAACCTGCTATTGTCCCAGGGCAGCCTGGACATGGACACCGGCAATATCGCCGCCGCGCTCCAGTCCTTTCAGGGAGCGTATCGTGTCTTCCAGCATCTGAACGATCCGCGCGGACAGGCGCGGGCCCTCGTCCAGATGGCGAACCTGTACATCAACGGAAAGGACTTCGCGTCGGCGCTCCGCTATCTGGAGCAGGCGCGGACCACCTATCAGGGTGACGACGCGCTGCGCATGGTCGTCCTCAACAACCGGTCGCTGACCCTGGGCGAACTGGGGCGGACGGAGGATGCGCTGGCCCAGTTGCGCGAAGCCGGCACGCTGGCGCAGCAGTTGAAAAGTCCGCCGATGCTGGCGCAGGTCTGGCGCAATATCGCGCGGAGCGAATTGCGGCTTGGTCGGATTGCGGCGGCGGAGTCCTCGATCGCGCGCGCCCGCAACGTGGACTCCAGCGATACGAGCACGTTGGACAGCATCGCCGCCCAGGCCGCCTTTCAACGCGGCCAACTGGCCCAGGCCGCGAATTTGATCGACCGGAGCTTCGAGGGTGTCGATGTCGGTCGGACCGGCGTGTCGCTGCGCGATGCGCACCAAAGCGCCTATCAAATCTATACGGCGGTGGGACGGACGGCGGATGCGCTTCGCCATCTGGAGGCGCTGAAGCGGATCGACGACGACGCCACCCGCCTCGCCACCTCGACCAGCCTCGCGCTGATGGGCGCGCGGTTCGACTTCGCCAATCAGGAATTGCGGATCGCGCGGATGAAGGCCGCCGACCTGCAACGCAACATCGCCTTCGAGCGCGAGCAGTTGCGGACCGAGCGGATCATCCTGATCGGATCGGTGGCCGCGATCGTTGTCGTGCTCGCGCTGCTCGGCGTCTGGCTGGTCACGCTGGGCCGCAGCCGCAACCGGATTCGCGCCGCGCATGGCGATCTGGCCGTGACCAACGATCGGCTCGAAAAGGCGCTGGCGGTCAAGACCGAGTTTCTGGCGACGACCAGCCATGAGATCCGCACGCCGCTGAACGGCATATTGGGCATGACCCAGATCATGCTGGCCGACAGCGCGCTGCCGGGCGAACAGCGTGAGCGGGTGGAGGTGATGCACGGCGCGGGGATGACCATGCGTGCGCTGGTCGACGACCTGCTCGACGTGGCGAAGATCGAGAATGGCCGCCTGACGCTGGAACAGGTGCCCTTCGATCTGGCGATCACGGTCCGCGATGCCTCGCGCCTGTTCGAGGGGCAGGCGGCGGCCAAGGCGCTGGGCTTCACCGTCGACTTGTCCGAATGTCCCGCCACCGTGCTGGGCGATCCGGCGCGCATCCGCCAGATCGTCTTCAACCTGTTGTCCAATGCCCTGAAGTTCACCGCTTCGGGTCAGGTGACGCTGTCGGCGCGGCGGACGGCGGACGGCGTGTCGATCCGCGTCAGCGATAGCGGTATCGGCATATCGCCGGACAATCTGGAGGAGATTTTCGAGGCCTTTCGCCAGGCCGATGCCAGCACCACGCGGCAATTCGGCGGCACCGGGCTGGGGCTGGCCATCTGTCGGCGGCTCGCCCGGGCGATGGGGGGCGATGTGACGGTGGACAGCGTGGTGGGGCAGGGATCGACGTTCATCCTGACTCTGCCGCTCGACGAACTCGCCCCGGCACCGGCGGTGGAGCGTCCGATCGTCCTCGTCGTCGATCGCAATCCGATCCGGCGGGCGATGTGGACCAATTTCTGCGCGCCCTACGCGGTCGCCCAGTTCGTCGCCGACGCGGACGAAGCCGTCGCGCGCCTGGCTGAAGGAGGCGTTTCGCGCGTGCTGATCGACGACAGCGCGATCCGCGATGCGGAGGGCCGCCCGATGCTGTCGCGAATGGCCCAGATCCGGGCGGCGGAGGTTCCGACGTTCCTGTTATGGCCGGAATCGGACCCGTTGGAGCGGAACGAATTTTTTGGGCCCGGGTTGATCGAGGTTGTCGCGAAGCCCGTCGCGGGAGTCGAGGTGATGCGCAGGATGTTCGACACCTCGCCGCAAACCGCCTTTACGCCTCTTGTAACGCAAGCGGCATGATCGCTAGGGCGGAGCTATGATCTGCGTCATGACCGCGAAGGAATGCGATACGGGGAAGGGGCGTCGATGAACGTCCTTTTCATCGAGGATGATCGCATGAACCGGCGCGTCGTGCGCGATATGCTCGACGTGGCGGGCGCCAGCATGGCGGAGGCGGAAAATGCCGAGATCGGCCTCGATATGATCGAGCGCGACTCCTATCACATGATCCTGATCGATCTGCGCATGCCGGGCATGGACGGCATCACCGCCATTCAGCGTATCCGCGCGCGGGGCGATGCCAAGGGCGAGGTGCCGATCATCGTCGTGACCGCCGACAGCGGTGTGGACTTGCGCGAACGCTGTATGAGCGCCGGGGCCGATGACGTCATCGTGAAGCCCGTCGCGATGGACCAGCTGTTCGAGTCGATGGGCCGTATCCTCGCGGGCGACCGTGGCGGCGCGATGATCGGCTGAGCCCTTCGCGGAAGGGGTGAGTGTCGACCCGGCCTTAGCGCGCCGTATCCGGCTTGGGCTTCAGCGCATCGGCCAGTGACGCCGTGGCGCTGCCGCGCTTGGCGGGCAGGGGCTGGGAAGGGTCGGGGGCCCATCCGGTCAGGAAGATCAGGTTGAACTGCTCCGACACGCGCCCGTCGGGATCGGCCAGATCGGCAAAGGCCGCCGCCGCCGCCGCCAGCGCGGCGCGGCCGATCGGGCGACGTTCGGCCAGCATGTTGCTTGCCCCCATGCCGCGCAGATCGCCCAGCAGCCGTCCGAAGTCGCGATAGCGGACCTCCAGCGTCTCGATATCGGCGACGGGCAGGGTGAACCCTGCGCGCATCAGCAAATCCCCCGCCGACCGGACATCGACCTGCGGGTGCAGCCGTGCGACCGGGCGCTCGGCCTCGGCCACGCGCAGCGCCGCGCGCAGCCGGGGCAGCGAACCGCCGCCGACGAACGCACCCAGGAACAGCCCATCGGGCCGCAACACCCGCCGGATCAGGGTCAGCGCTCCCGGCAGATCGTCGATCTGGTCCAAGACACCCGCGCTGACCACCAGGTCGAAGCTGCGATCCGCGAAGGGCAGGCGATCCTCATCCCCCTGCACGCCGCCGGCCGCGCGGGCAAAGGCGAAGCCGGGGTCCAGCCGCGCCACTTGTGCCCCCGGCGGCGCGGGGAACTGGCCGTCGAAGCACCCCAGGTCCAGGATATGGCGGAACGGCCGCGTGACCGCATCGAGCCGTTCGGTAAGGCCATCGAGCATCGCGGCGCGCAGGAAGTCATGCGCGGCAAAATCGGGCTGGGCGCTGTCGCGGTGGCGGCGGCGGGCGTTACGGTCGAAGATGGTCGGGCTGCTCACCGCCGCGCTTGTGCGCGCTTGTGCGATCGGGAACAAGTCGAACCCGATGGGTGGGCAAGCGAAAGCGACGGGATTCGCGCCGGGCGGGTGGCTGGCCGGGGCGATCCGCTGGGCCTTGCCGCCGCGCTGTCCGGGCTGTGCCGAGCCGGTCGAGGCGGATCACCGCTTCTGCGCGTCCTGCTGGGGGCGGTTGCGGTTTCTGGACGGGGCGGGATGCGTCCGCTGCGGCCTGCCGCTGCCGGGGGAGCCGGGGCAGCATTGCGGTGCCTGCCTCGCCGAACCGCCGCGCCATGCCGGGATCCACGCCGCCGTCGCCTATGGCCCGATCGCGCGCGAACTGCCGATCCGCCTGAAACATGGTGGCCGGATCGGCGTGGCGGAGACGATGGCCGGGCCGATGGCGCGCCTGGTGCCGCATGATGCGGAATTGCTGGTCCCGGTGCCGCTGCATCGCTGGCGGCTGTGGCGGCGCGGATTCAATCAGGCGGTGCTGATCGGCGAGGGCGTGTCGCGGCGGACCGGCCTTCCCCTGCTGCGGGGCGGGCTGGAGCGGGTGAGGGCGACACCGTTGCTGCGCGGCCTGTCGCCCCGCGAAAGGCGGAAGGCCGTGACCTCGGCGTTCCGTGTGACCGACCGCGCGGCGGTGAAGGGGCGGCGCATCGTCCTGATCGACGATGTCTATACCACCGGCGCGACAGCGAATGCATGCGTGCGCGCTTTGCTGGCGGCGGGGGCGGCGTCGGTCGCGATCCTGTGCTGGGCGCGCGTCATCGACGGGGCGGACGATTGACAAGCGCCCCCGCGCGCCACACCTGAGGGGGATGGCAAAGGTCGAAATCTACACCAAGGCGTTCTGTCCCTATTGCACCCGGGCCAAGGCGCTGCTCGCCTCCAAGGGCGTCGAGCCCGAGGAATTTGACATCAGCATGGGCGGCCCCAAGCGCGCCGAGATGATCGAGCGCGCGAACGGACGCACCACCGTGCCGCAGGTCTTCATCGACGGACAGCATATCGGCGGTTCGGACGATCTGGCCGCGCTCGACAAGCGCGGAGGGTTGGACCCGCTCCTGGCCGCATGACGGCGGTCGCGGTTCTTCAGATGACGGCGGGGATCGACCCCGCCGCCAATGCCGACACGCTGGAACGCGCCATCGCCGAGGCGGCGGCGGGGGGCGCGGCGATGCTGTTCACCCCCGAAATGTCGGGACTGATCGACCGCGACAAGGCGCGCGCGGCGGCGCATCTGACCTCCGAAGAGCATGACCCGGTGCTCGCCCGCGTCCGCGCGGCGGCGGCGGCGCATGGCCTGTGGGTCCATCTCGGTTCGCTGGCGGTCAGGCGCGGGGACGGGCGGCTCGCCAATCGAGGCTATGTCATCGACGACCGGGGCGAGGTCCGCGCCCGTTACGACAAGATGCATTTGTTCGATGTCGACCTGCCCAGCGGCGAAAGCTGGCGGGAATCGGCGTCCTATGCGCCCGGCGAGCAGGCGGTGGTGGTCGACACGCCGGTCGGGCGGCTGGGCCTCGCCATCTGCTACGACATGCGCTTCCCGGCGCTGTTCGCCGCGCTGACCGAGGCGGGGGCGACGATCCTGTCGGTGCCCGCCGCCTTCACCCGCCCGACCGGTGCGGCGCATTGGCATGTCCTGCTCCGCGCGCGGGCGATCGAGGCGGGCGTGAACCTGATCGCCGCCGCGCAGACCGGCGAGCATCAGGACGGTCGCGCCACCTATGGCCATTCGCTGGTGGTCGGGCCCTGGGGCGAGGTGATGCTGGACATGGGCGACGCGGCGGGGCTGGGCTTCGCGACCGTCGACATGGCGCAGGTCGATGCGGTGCGGCAGCGCCTGCCCGCGATTCGCCATCGCCGCGCGATCCCGCCGGTGGTGCGGGCATGATCGTCTTCGACCTGCGATGTGGGCACGGCCATGTGTTCGAGGCCTGGTTCGCCTCCTCCAACGCCTATGCCGATCAGCGCGAGACCGGGCAGGTCGAATGTCCGCTGTGCGGCGATCGCCGGATCGAAAAGGCGGTCATGGCCCCGCAGATCGCCGCCAAGGGCAACAGCAAGCCCGACGCGCCCTCGCCACAGGCGATCCGCGCCGCGCTGGAGCAACTGGCGGGCCAGCAGGCAAAGATGCTGGAAAAATCGACCTGGGTCGGCACCGCCTTCGCCGACCAGGCGCGTGCGATGCATGAAGGCACGGCGCCCGTCGCGCAAATCCACGGCCAGGCGAGCCTGGCCGAGGCCAAGGCCCTGGTCGAGGAAGGCGTCCCCGTCGCGCCCCTGCCGTTCCCCGTCGTGCCGCCGAAACAAGTCAACTGACGGCGGCGGGTTGCGCCCCGCCAAACCACTCTGGACCCCGCCCCGCGACCCGAGTATCACCGCGTCCGCGTGGGGCCCCGTAGCTCAGCAGGATAGAGCATCAGATTCCTAATCTGGGGGCCACTGGTTCGAATCCAGTCGGGGTCACCACGCTCCTGAATCAATGATTTGATGGATGGCGGTGTGATCGGCAGGGCGTCATCCTTGTCGGGGCCGGGACGACGCCGTCGGCGCATCGCGGAGATTTTCGCACGGAACAGCCGTCCAGCGCCAACTCGCCCGGCGATCGCCTTGGGCGTCCGTGCGGTTCCTTGATCGGAATGACACTCCCATAGCGATTTCATCCGGTGCGCCCGATCACCTCGCCCGCGCGAATCGCTTGTCCCTCGACCAGATGGTCGGAAAGCGTCATCCCACGGGGCAGGAACAGGATGATGGTCGAGCCATGTTCGAACCAGCCCATCTCCTCGCCCTTGCCGATCCGGGCGGCACAGGGGCGGCGGCCGGGGCCATGCTCGCGCAGGGTGCGTTCGGTATCCAGGCAATGGAGGCGGATGCTCGCGACCAGGATGGCGGCGACGGGCACGATCAGCAGGGGGCGTCCCGACACGAGCGTCCGCGCCTCGATCACCGCGCGTTCGTTGCGGCAGAAGAGCCGCTCGACCCGTTTGAGTGCGATCGGGTTCACGTTCCAGCAGTCGCCCGACAAATAGGTCACGCCTTCCACCGCGATGTCGGTCGGCGCGTGGAAACGGTGATACATGCCCGCCGTCAGCCGCAGCGTGACGAACGATCCGTCGCAAAATCGTTCGACCAGATTTTGGTCCGGGATCAGATCGCCGAGGCGATAGGGAAAGCCCTTCACCTGATAGAGCCGGTCATCCTCGATCCGGCCATGCGCGCCGACCAGCGCGTCGCAGGGGGAGGCGATGGTGTCGGGGTCGGTGTCGAAGGCCCGTGCCCCATCGCGTAAAGGACGGACGAAGCCGTCGCGCAACGATTTGAACCGGGTCGTCCGCGCATCGGACAGATCGACGTTCGCGAAGAATTTCCACAGCGCCAGGCTGGGTTTCGCGACCAGCGGATGTTCGATCCGGGCGATCTTGCCGATCAGTTGCGTCGCGAACCGGCGCGGCAGGCGGTTGGTGACGAGAAAATTAATGTCTTCGTTCAGGAAGAACCGCATGATGGGTCCGCGCATTGTCATGCCTCCGTCATGGGTACGCGGTCAAAGACCGCATGAACCCGATTCTCACTGGCCTGCTGGCCGCCTCCGCCGGTGCGGTCGCCCTGACCAAAGGGCATCGCCGCCTGACGCTGTCGCGCGCCAAGCATCCGGGGCTGGGCGGCCACGTCCGCCTCGCCAAGCGGATCGCGGGGCAGATTCCATTCTATAGCTATGGCGAGGATCGCTTCTTCCGCGTCGATGACGCGCCGGACGCGGTCGCCGGGCAGCGGCGCGCGGGGTTCGAGCGGCTGGGCGGGGTGTTCGCGACGCGATTCGCGAGGACGCTGGCGCTGACCAAGGAGACGCGGTCCGGCCTGTCCGACCTGCAATTCACCGGTGCGTACCGCGTGCCGTTCCAGTTTCGCGAGAAGGTGCGGACGACACTGGCGACGGGGGCGTTTTACGAGCGGTCGGAAGGGCCGATCCTGATCGATCTGGACGGCAACCGGCTGATCGACCTGACCGGCTCCTACGGCGTCAACCTGTTCGGCAACGACTTCTACAAACGGACCATGGCGGAAGGCGCGGCGATGGTCGCCGATCTGGGTGGGGTGCTCGGGTCGTTCCACCCGGTCGTCGCCGACAATGTCCGCCGCCTGACCGAATTGTCGGGGATGGACGAGGTGTCGTTCCACATGTCGGGCACCGAGGCGGTGATGCAGGCGGTGCGCCTCGCCCGCTATCACACCCGCCGCCCGCGTCTGGTGCGGTTCGCGGGGGCCTATCATGGCTGGTGGGGCGAGGTTCAGCCGGGGATCGGCAACCCCGTATCCGCCGACCGGACGCTGACCCTGGCCGATATGTCGGAGCGGACGCTGAAGGTGCTGGCGACGCGCAAGGACATCGCGTGCGTGCTGGTCAACCCGCTTCAGGCGATGCACCCCAATGGCTCGGCCCCGTCGGACGGACAGTTGGTCGATGGCGGGCGCATGGCGGGGGCGGATATGGTCGCCTATCGCGACTGGCTGCACCGGCTTGCGGAAACCTGCCGCGCCAACGGCATCGTCCTGATCTTCGACGAGGTGTTCATGGGCTTTCGCCTGGCGAAGCGCGGCATGCCGGAATATTTCGGGGTGAAGCCGGACCTCATCACCTATGGCAAGACGCTGGGCGGCGGTCTGCCGGTCGGTGTGCTGTGCGGTCCTGCGCATCTGATGAAGCGCTGGCGCGACGATCGGCCCGTCGACATCTGCTTCGCGCGCGGCACCTTCAACTCGCACCCCATGGTCATGGGGGCGATGAACGCCTTTCTGCGGCGGCTGGAGACGCCCGAGGTGGCGGCGCTGTACGATGGACTGGACGAGCGCTGGAATGCCCGTGCGGCGATGTTCAACGCGCGGATGGCGGAAGCCGGGCTGCCCCTGTCGGTCGCGCATGTCCAGACGATCTGGACCATCCTCTATTCGGTCGCCTCGCCCTATAACTGGATGCTGCAATATTATCTCCGGGCGGAAGGGCTGGCGTTGAGTTGGGTCGGAACCGGGCGGCTGATCTTCAGCCTCGACATCGACGACACCCTGTTCGCCGAGATTTGCGACCGCTTCGTTGCAGCGGGACAACAGATGCGTGACGATGGCTGGTGGTGGACCTCGCCAAATGCACCTACCGACCCGAAGGCAGCGAACAAGGCGATCCGGCGGCGGATCCTGAAGGAGTCGCTGGCGGTGCGGTTGGGGCGGGGCTGACCCGCTCCCACGTTCGCTGCTCCCCCTCCCGCAGGCGGGAGGGGGTTGGGGGGAGGGCATGGTGTCTCACCGAGCCAGTCGCCTGCGGCTTTCCCTCCCCCATCCCCTCC
>NZ_JAXCMJ010000059.1:0-21360 GCF_038084995.1 Sphingomonas sp. 2378 | reverse complement strand
CCTCCCCAAACCCCTCCCCCCTTGCGGGAGGAGGGGCTTAAGAATAAGAAGGCCGCACCAACCCGGCCCAGGGCAAATCCGGCCCGGCGGGCACGATCCCGGTCGGGTTCAGTTCCAGATGGCTGGCATAATAATGCGTCTTGATGTGATCCAGATGCACCGTGTCCGCGATCGCCGGAATGGCCAGCATCCGCTCCAGCAAGCCCTCCAGCGCCGGATAATCCTGCACCCGCCGGACATTGCATTTGAAATGGCCGTGATAGACGGCGTCGAAGCGGACAAGGGTGGTGAACAGCCGGATATCCGCCTCGGTCATCCGGTCGCCCACCAGCCATTCGCGACCCGTCAGCCGCTCGTCCAGCCGGTCGAGTTCGGCGAATAACGGGGCGACGGCTTCGTCATAGGCCGCCTGCGTCTTCGCGAAGCCGCATTTGTAGACGCCGTTGTTCACCCGGTCATAGGCGGCGGCGTTGACCGCATCGATCTCGTCGCGCAGGTCGGCGGGATAAAAATCCCCGTCCAGCGCGCCCAAGCCGTCGAACGCGGCGTTGAACATGCGGATGATCTCGGCGGATTCGTTGCTGACGATCGTGTCGCGCGCCTTGTCCCACAGGACCGGCACCGTGACCTTGCCGGTATAGCCCTCCCGCGCGCGGGCGTAGAGTTGCCACAGATAGTCTGATCCGTGGAGCGGATCGCCGGTGCCGCCCCGCTCCGTCGCGAAGGTCCAGCCATCGTCGCGCATCAGCGGATCGACCACCGACAGGTCGATCATCGACTCCAGCCCCTTGAGCGCCCGGACGATCATCGTGCGATGCGCCCAGGGGCAGGCATAGGAGACATAGAGGTGATAACGGCCCCCCTCGGCACGGTGGCCCGTCTGGCCGTCCGGGCCGGGCTCGCCGTCCGCCGTCACCCAGTCGCGGAAACCCGAATCGGGGCGCTGGAAGCTGCCCTTTTCGTCGGACTTGAACAGCCCTTCGGCGTGCCAGACGCCGTCCACCATATTGCCCATGCGCGCTCTCCTTTGGGAGGTTACGCATGGGGAAGGGGAGCGATCCCCCGCATTCCTCTCCTGCAAGGGGAGGGGGACCATGCGAAGCATGGTGGAGGGGTGTCCCCGCCAGCCGTGACACCCCTCCGTCAGCGCTTGCGCGCTACCGCCTCCCCTTGCCGGTTTCCTCCGCAAAACTCCCGCCAGCACCATCCCGGCGAAGGCCGGGATCCAGTTGCGGAACGATGATAAATGCCTCTCATCGCTTCCAAACTGGACCCCGGCCTCCGCCGGGGTGGTCGATGTTCATGGGCAGCGTCCCGACTTTCGCAGAGGAATCCTTGCAGGGGAGGAATATTAGCGCCGCTTGCCGTTGTGGCGGATGTTCGCGGGCCGCCCGCGCCGTTTCAGGACTCTGCGGGGCTCGGGAGCCGCACCCTTGCCGTCGGGGAGTTCGAAGCGCAGCGCGCCCGACACCGGGTTCGCCTCCGCCAGGCGCAGCGGCAGGCGCTGGCCCAGCTTGTAGATTTCGCGCGTCTTCTCGCCCAGCAACTGCTGCGACGCTTCGTCATAATGGAAATAGTCGCCGCCGAGATCGCGGATCGGCATCAGGCCATCGCCGCCCACGCCATCGACCGTGGCGAAGAAGCCGAAATTGGTGACGCCGGTGATCCGCGTCTCGACCACCTGCCCGACATGCTCGGACAGATATGCGGCGACATAGCGGTCGATGGTCTCGCGCTCGGCCTCCATCGCGCGGCGTTCATACTGGCTGATCGCGGTGCCCAGCCGCTCCATCTCCTCGCCCTCGGGCAGCAACCCGCCGTCACCCAGCTTGTACGCCCCCACCAGCGCGCGGTGGACGACCAGATCGGCATAGCGCCGGATCGGTGAGGTGAAATGCGCATAGGAGCCGAGCGACAGGCCGAAATGCCCCTGATTGACCGGTGCATAATAGGCTTGCGTCTGCGAGCGCAGGATCTGCTCCATCACCTGCGGGCGGAAATCGGCGTCGCCCACCTTGTCGACGATCCGGTTGAACGTCGCCGGACGGATCACCTGTCCCATCGCGAAGGGGATGTCGAAGGTTTCGAGATACTCTTTGAGCGCGACCAGCTTGGTGCGGCTGGGCACCTCGTGCACGCGGTACATGACGGGGGCCCTTTTCGCCTCCAGCGCCTTGGCGGCGGCGACATTGGCGGCGATCATGTAGTCCTCGATCAGCCGGTGCGCATCCAGCCGCGCGCGCGGCGCGACCGACAGGATGCGGCCATTCTGGTCGAGCACCACCCGCCGTTCGGGCAGGTCGAGGTCGAGCGGTTCGCGATCGTCGCGCGCCTTCGCCAGCGCGGCCCAGCAGTCCCAGAGCGGGCGCAGTGCCGTCTCGGTCAGCGGGTGCGGCAGTTCGCCGTCGATGGCGGCCTGCGCATCCTCATAGGCAATGTTCGCCGCCAGCCGCACGACCGCGCGGGTGAAGCGGAAGCCCTTGAGCTTGCCGTCCTTCGTCACCTGCAAATGACAGGCGAGCGCCGCGCGGTCCTCGCCCTCCTTCAGCGAACACACATCCGCCGACAGGATTTCGGGCAGCATCGGCACCACCCGGTCGGGGAAATAGACCGAATTGCCCCGCCGCCGCGCATCCTTGTCGATCGCCGAGCCGGGGCGGACATAGAAGCTGACATCCGCGATCGCGACGATGGCGCGCCAGCCTTCGGGATTGGCGGGATCGTCGTCGGGCGCGGCCCAGACCGCATCGTCATGGTCGCGCGCGTCGACCGGATCGATCGCGACGATCGGCAAATCGCGCAAATCCTCGCGGTCCTCGCCCAGCGGCTGGCGCGCGACGCGCTCGGCCTCCTCCAGCGTTTCGGGCTGGAAGCGGTCGGGGATTTCGAACTTGTGGATCGCGATCAGCGAGAAGCTGCGCGGGGCGAAGGGATCGCCCAGCCGCTCGACGACCTTCGCGGTGATGCGTGGCGGACGGCCCGCCTTCTCGGCCAGCACCAGATCGCCCGCTTCCGCGTCGCCGGTGTCGGAGACCAGCATCTCGCGCCGGTCCTTCTTGTCGACGCTGGTCAGCCAGAAGCGCCCGGCTTCCTCGCGCAACACGCCCAGCACCTGTTCGGAGGCGGGCGCGATCGTCTTCATGACATGCGCGATCCAGCCGCCGCCCGCTTCCTCGGTCCGCGCTAGCACCCGCTGGCCGATGCCGAGGCTCCCCCGCTTGCGCTCGCGGATGCGCAGCCGGGGGATGGGGATGCCATCGGCTTCCCAACGCTCGGGCTGGCCCCAGACATTGCCGCCATCATCGACATCGACGACACGCAGCACCGTCACCTTGGGCAGGCCGCCCATCTTGTGAAAGGCGCGGCCCGGCGCACTGTCGATCAGCCCTTCGTCGGCCATGTCCTTGAGCAGCGCCTTCAGCCCGATCTTACCTTGCGCCGACAGGCCGAAGGCGCGGGCGATCTCACGCTTGCCCGCCGGTTGCTCCGACTGTTCGATGAAGGTGAGGATTTGCTCACGGGTCGGCAGACCCGGTTGGGGTTTCTTCATGGACCTGAGATAGGGGGTGGCGAGGGCGGCGTCACCCCCGCTCTTCCGTTCCTCCCCGTGCCGGGGAGGATTGCGTCATGCGTCTTGTCATGGTCCAATGTAATACCAGTACGGCGTAGCGGGACGGGCATAAGATGATGACATTATGGGCTTCGGCCGCGATTATGGCGGTAACTCCCGCACAGGCCGATCTGGACCGGATGGCGGCGACCATGGGTTATCGCTACACCATCCTGACCAACCGCCCGGCGTCATGCCCGACCGCCACCCCGCGCTGTTTCGATGCCGATATCGCGATCACCATGCCCGACGCGGTGCCGGGCGTGCCGTTCGAGATCCGCTACAGCCTGGTCAATCCGGTCCTGAGGATCGACAGCGATCTGTTCGACAACCGGATGGTCAATGGCGACCTGAACATCCTGACGGTGAAGCCCGGCCAGAGCCTCAAGCCCGGCCAGACCTATCATATCAAACTGACGGCGGTGGGCGCGTTCTTCTCACGCAACCACATGATGCCCCATGCGATGCTGGCTGCGCCCGGACTGGTCCCACGCGTGATCGCCGCCACCCGGACGGGGACCGATGCCGAGACGGGACTGGAAACCTTGCCCTTCGTCGCGCCCATGACCGACGAAGCGGCACTCGCCCGCAGCGCGCCCGACGACCGGACCGTGTGGCGGACGCCCGAGCGCGCCTTCGCGCTTTATGCCGGGCGAGGCGCGGCCACGCCGGTCGATGTGGCGATCCTGCCCCGGCCCATGACGGTCGTGCGACCGGCAGGCGCGCCGGTCGACCTGTCCAAGGGGCTGCGTGTGACGATGCAGGGCTTTGCCCGCGCCGCCATTGCGCCCGCGCTGGCCGGATTGCCGATGGGCACGGTGCCGCTGACCATCCGCAAGCAGGCCGGGATCGCGCCCGAAGGCTATCGCCTGACGGTCGCCGACGGGCGGGTGACCATCATGGCGGCGGATGCGGCGGGGGCCTCCTATGCCCTTCGCTCGCTGACCCAGCAAATGGCGGGGGAGGGCCGCACCTTGCGCCCGCTGACCGTAGAGGATGCCCCGCGATACGGCTTCCGGGGGCTTCACATCGATCTCGCCCGCAATTTCCACGGCAAGGCCGAAATCCTGAAGCTGATCGAGCAGATGGCGGCCTATAAGCTCAACAGGTTGCATCTGCATCTGGGGGATGACGAGGGCTGGCGGTTGCAGATCGCCAGCCTGCCAGAACTGGCCGAGGTGGGCGCCTATCGCTGCGCCGACCTGTCCGAAAAGACCTGTCTCCAGCCGCAACTCGGCGCGGACCCGGCGCGGGACGCGGCCACCAACGGCTATCTGACCGCCGCCGATTATTCGGACATCCTGCACGCCGCCGCCGCGCGGCAGATCGAGGTGATCCCCTCCTTCGACATGCCGGGCCATTCGCGTGCGGCGATCCGGTCGATGGAGGTGCGCTATCAGCGGCTGATGGCCAAGGGCGACCGTGCGGGCGCGGAACGCTACCGGCTGGTCGAGCCGGGCGACACCACCCGCTATTCCAGCGTCCAGCATTATGACGACAACACGCTGAACGTCTGCATCGACAGCAGCTATCGTTTCATCGGCGCGGTGATCGACGCCATCGCCGCGCTTCACAAGGCGGCGGGGGTGCCGCTGACCACCTATCATATCGGCGCGGACGAGACGGCGGGGGCGTGGAAGGACTCGCCCGCCTGCAAGGTGACGATGGAGCGCGAAGGGCTCCAGCCCCAGCAATTGGGTGCGCGCTTTATCGAACGGGTGGCGGGCGATCTCGCCAGGCGCGGCATCGCGGTTGCGGGCTGGAGCGACGGGCTGGGCCATACCGACCCGGCGCGGATGCCGACCGCGGTCCAGACCAATATCTGGTCGGGCCTGCACGGCGGCGGCGTGGCGGAGGCGCATGGCCAGGCCAATCGCGGGTGGAAGACGGTGCTGTCGATCCCCGATCTGGGCTATTTCGACATGCCCTATGCCGCCGATCCGAACGAAACCGGCTATGACTGGGCATCGCGCGGGGTGGACAGTTTCCAGGTGTTCGGATTCATGCCGGGCAATCTGGCCGCCAATGCCGCGCTGATCCCCAATATCCTCGCCCAGCCCAAGCCGATCGCCGACACGGTGCCGCTGCAATCGGGACGTGCGATCGCGGGTATCCAGGCGCAATTGTGGAGCGAAACGGTCCGTCGTGACAGCCAGGTCGATTACATGCTCTTCCCCCGCCTGCTGGCGCTCGCCGAGCGGGCATGGCGCAAGCCGGAATGGGAGCCCGCCTATGTCGCGGGGGTGGGCTATATGCCGGGCGATGTGCGGGTGGATCACGCCCGGCTGCTGGCGGGCTGGCGCGATTTCGCGGGCCGCATGGGGGTACAGATGCGGATGCTCGACCGGGCGGGGGTGACCTATCGCCTCGCCCCGCCGGGCGCGCGGATCGTCGGCGGGACGCTGGAGGCGAACGCCGAATTCCCCGGTACACCGATCGAGTATCGGACCGGCGGCACCGCCTGGCGGCGCTATGACGGGCCGGTCGCGGTAATGGGGGCGGTGGATCTCCGCACCCGCACCCCCGATGGCCGCCGCGCCAGCCGGACGGTTACGGTTTCGCCGTAACCGCGATCAGGCCGGGCGCGTCGGCGATGAACCGGTCGAGCACGCCATCGGCGATCTTGATCGGCCCGTCGAAGCGCACCGCGCCGGGAATGCTCTGCACGGCGGTGGCCTGCGCTGCGATCCGCCCGGCATCGGCGAAATAGCGGCTCGCGGCTGGATTGCCCCGCTCGGCGGCGTCGAGCCCGGCGGCGGTCAGTCGCAGCGAGCGTCCCCAAAGCTGCATCGCATCCAGCCAGGGGCGCGACTGTTCGGCAAAGGCAGGATCGACCACGCCCGCGCGGATCGTATCGGGGGCGTCGGCGATGGCATCGGCCTTGCGGGTCAGTTCGGCGATGGCCTCGCGCCTTTCGGCTTCGTCACCATGGGCCAGCGCCTCCCGGACATGGTCGAGCAGCGCCTTCAACCGGGGTGCCTGTTCCTGCCAGGGCTGGCTGCCGAAGGTAGGGGCGAGATGCTGGGTGTCGAAGAGTTCGAGCAGCGCCGCCGTCGCCCGCGCATCGTCCCCCGCGAGATCGCGCGCCGCGAAATGCCAGGTGCGATCCGCGTCATAGCCCTTGTCGTTCCACCCGAAGGCCAACACTCCCGCCACCGCGACACGGCTGGGGGCTTCCTGGTTCATCGGATTGGACAATATGCCGGTCAACTCGGTCGACAGCCCCGCCTCGCGCCTGGCATAGGGGGCGAGCAGCAGCCGTCCGGCCGAACTGGCATAGTCGTTGACCGGATAATTGTCCCACAACAGCGTCTTGCGCCCGAACGCCTTGGTTGCCGCCTTGGCATCGGGGATTGAGATGGCGGGTGGCACGACGTCGGTGCCGGTCCACTGCACGACGATGCGCGGGTCGAGATTGGCGCGCAGCGCGGCCTTATAGGGGCTTTCCTTGGCGTCATAATATTCGGTCGGCACCATGATCAGCGGCTTCGCGGCGGGGTCGCGCTTTGCCAGATCGGCCTGCACCGCGTTCAACAGCTTGGACTGGGCGACCCCGGCGGCCTGTGCGCCAGAGGGGCCGAAGGCGGCCTTGTCCGCGTCGCAGTTCCACTTCTGATATTCGATATCGTCCAGCGCGACATAGAAGCTGTGCACGCCGATTCCGCGCAGCGCCTCGAACTTGCGGAGCAGCGTCTGCTCGTCCGCTGGATCGGAGAAGCAGATCGAGGGGCCGGGCGAGATCGCGTAGACGAAGTTCACATGATTGGTCCGCGCGGTGGCGACCAGTGTGCCCAGCGCCGACAGCGTCGCCGCCGGATAGGGCTCCCGCCACTTGTCGCGCGCATAGGGGTCGTCCTTGGGGCTGTAGACATAGGTGTTGGCCTTCATCTGCCCGAGGAAATTCAGATGCCTGGTCCGGTCCTCCATCGACCAGGGCTTGCCGTAAAAGCCCTCGATCGTGCCGCGCATCGGCATGGCGGGGTGGTCGCGGATCACCAGCGCGGGGATTTGTGGGCGGGCGACGAGCTGACGCAGCGTCTGGGCGGCGTGGAACAGGCCGTCGCCGTCATGCCCCGCCAGCGTGATCAGGCCGCCATGACCCGAAGCGAGAGCGGCAAGGGTATAGCCCTCTGCCTGATCGTCGGCGCTCGCTCCGCTGCGGGTCAGCGCGTCGCGGACGATCGCGGCCCCGTCCGGGCCGATGACGATGGTCGGGCGGTCGGGCGCGGCGGGGATGCGGCTGGCGGTTATGATCCCGGTCACGCCCGCCTTCACCAGAATGTCGCGGACGAGCGCGACCGTGGCGGGCTCGGTACCGGGCGCGGCGATCAGCACGACCGATCGGCCCAGCGTCACCGTGCCGTCGCCCAGCGTCAGGGCGGTAGGAGCGGGGAAGATCGCGGGCCGCGTCGCGGGCAGCGCCATCGCGGCGGGGGAAGCTCCGGCCAGTGCGACGGCGGCGATCAGGCTGCCCTTCCATTTGGCTACTCGCTGCATCACCCTCACTCCCGGTATTACAATGGTATTGTCGGAGCCTAGGGGAGTGGGGCCGGTGTCGCAAGCGGCTTTGATGATGGGGAAGTGGCGGGATTTCAGGGGGTTGGGAGAGGGTGTCCCCTGCGCTTCGACTTCGCTCAGCGCGAACGGAGGGCGGGGCGCAGGGACAGGGATAGGACGAGGAGGAAAGGCGGGACAATATCCAACGCCCCGTCCAGCCTGAGCGAAGTCGAAGGCCACGTCCCGCCGTCACCCCAAACCCCCCGCCTCCACAGGAGGATAGGGACCAGAAATGGTACTAAACCGGCCTCATCAATCATGGAATTGCAGGCTGGCCAATCGCGCATAGAGACCACCGCCCGCGATCAACGCCGCATGGCGCCCCTGTTCGACGATGCGCCCGCCATCCATCACCACGATCCGCTCCGCCGCGCGCACGGTCGCCAGCCGGTGCGCGATGACCAATGTCGTCCGGTGCGCCATCAGCCGTTCCAGCGCCTGCTGCACCAGTTGCTCGCTTTCGGCATCGAGCGCGCTCGTCGCTTCGTCCAGCAACAGGATCGGGGCATCGCGCAGCAGCGCGCGGGCGATGGTGATCCGCTGCCGCTGGCCACCCGACAGTCGCGCACCACCTTCGCCCAGGAACGTGTCCAGCCCTTGCGGCAAGGCGCGCAGGAAGTCGGCCGCATTGGCGGCCTCTGCCGCAGCCCAGAGTTCGTCGTCGCTCGCGTCCCACCGGCCATAGCGCAGATTGTCGCGCGCCGACGCGCCGAAGATCACCGTCTCCTGCGGCACCATGGCGATGCGCGCCCGGATCGCCGCCGGATCGGCATCTCGCAAATCCACGCCGTCGAGCGAGATCCGCCCTCCTTGAGGATCGTAGAAACGCTCCGCCAACTGGAACAGCGTCGATTTGCCCGCACCGGAGGGGCCGACCACCGCCACCGTCTCGCCGGGGCGAATGTCGAGCGAGAAGCCGTCGAGCGCCGCCACTTCGGGCCGGGTGGGGTAGTGGAACACCACGTCCTCGAACCGAAGCGCACCCATCGGCACGACCGGCAGAACGGCGGGGGCGGGGGGCGGCGCGATTTCGGGCTGTTCGGCGAGCAGTTCGGCCAGCCGCTGTGCCGCACCCGATGCGCGCAGGATATCGCCCCACACCTCGGTCAGCGCCTGGAACGAGCCCGCGACCAGCATCCCCGTCACGACGAACGCGGTCAGCGACCCGCCCGACAGTCGTCCGCTGGCGACGTCCGCCACCGCTTCCCACAGGAGCAGCGTCAGCCCGCCGAAGAACAGGCCGATCACCATCGCCGTCATCACCGCGCGGAGCAGGAAGCGCTTGCGCGATGTGGCGAAGCCGTTGCTGACCGCGAGTTCGAACCGCTCGGCCTCGCGCCGCTCCTGGCCGAACGCCTGCACGACCTTCATCGCGCCCAGCGTCTCGACGGCGGTCGATCCGATATCGGCCAGCCGATCCTGGCTGTCGCGCGAATAGCTGCGTACCTTCTTGCCGAGCAGCACGATGGGCAGCACGACCAGCGGGATGCAGACCAGCAGCGACAGGGTCAGCTTGGGCGACAGCGCGAAGAGATAGATCGTCCCGCCGATCCCGATCACCACGTTGCGCAGCGCGATCGAGACGGTCGAGCCGACCACCTGCTCGATGATCGCGGTGTCGGCGGTCAGGCGGCTGGCAATCTCCGAGGGGCGGTTCTCCTCGAAATAGCGGGGGGCGAGGCGGAGCAGATTGGCCTGCACCGCGACTCGGATGTCGGCGACGGTCCGCTCGCCCAGCCAGGACACGAAATAGAATCGGAACGCCGTGGCGATGGCGAGCGCCAGCACCACCGCCAGCAGCCCCTGAAAATAGGGGGCGATATTGTCCGTATCGACCGCGCGGCCGAAGCCGTGATCGATCACCTTCTGAAAGGTGCGCGGGATGAACAGCGTCGCCCCCGCCGCGACCAGCAGCGACAGCGCGGCGGCGGCCAGATGGGCCGGATATCGCAGCGTAAAGCGCCATACCATCTTGAGATTGCTCAACCGGCGGCTGGGCGGAATGGCGGGCTTGGGGGAAGCGGCGGATTTGGCCATGATCGCGCTCGCCTAGCAGCGTGCGGGCACGGGCTCAACGGCGCGCCGGCCCTGCACGCATCGTTCATGGGCATTCATGCGTTATCTTGGGGAAGGGATCACGGGCAATATGACGGGACGGCCATATTATGGTCATCTTGCGCAAACGGTTTCGTGATAGATGAGATGCGATCATGGCTCCGCTTCGGGGAGCGCGAGGGACTCGACGATGCTGTACGACGCCTATGAAATGCAACGCTCGATGCTGGCGGGGGCGAGCGCGCTGGCCAATTTCGGGGCGGGGCTGCTCCAGAACCCGGCCAATCCCTTCGCCTATTTCGGCGGCGGTGCGATCATGGGATCGGCGCTGGAGGTCTTCGCCCATGCCTCCGCCCCGCGCGGCAAGCCCGCTTTCGGCCTCCACACGACGATGATCGATGGCCGCGAGGTCGCGGTTCATGAGGAAATCGTGCTGCGCAAGCCGTTCGGCCAGTTGAAGCGCTTTCGCCGCGAGGGGGTGGCGGGCAGCCCCAAGCTGTTGATCGTCGCGCCGATGTCGGGCCATTACGCCACGCTGCTGCGCGGTACGGTCGAGCGGATGCTGCCGACCTGCGAAGTCTATATCACCGACTGGCGCGACGCCAAGCTGGTCCCGCTGTCGGACGGGCGTTTCGACTTCGACGATTATGTCGACTACATCATCGACTTCCTTACCGAAATCGGGCCGAACGCCCATGCGCTGGCGGTGTGCCAGCCTTCGGTGCCCTGCTATGTCGCGGCTTGCGTGATGAGCGCGGACAAGCATCCCTGCATCCCGCGCACCCTGACCCTGATGGGGGGGCCCGTCGACACGCGCGAGGCGCCGACCGCGGTCAACCTGCTGGCGACCGAGCGGCCCCATGCCTGGTTCGAGCAGAATGCGATCGCGACCGTGCCGATGACCTATCCGGGCGCGGGGCGGCGGGTCTATCCGGGCTTTCTGCAACTCGCCGGATTCATGTCGATGAATCTCGGCAACCACATGATTTCGCACTGGGAAATGTTCAAGCATCTGGTCCAGGGCGACGACGAGAGCGCCGAGGCGACCAAGCGCTTCTACGACGAATATCGCGCGGTGTGCGACATGACGGCGGAATTCTATCTCCAGACCGTCGAACTGGTGTTCCAGCGCCATGCGCTGCCCAAGGGCGAGATGCTGCACCGTGGCAAGCCGGTCGATCCGGGTGCGATCACCGATATCGGCATCCTGGCGATCGAGGGCGAGCGGGACGATATCTCCGGCCTGGGCCAGACGCGTGCGGCGCTGACACTGGCGACCCATCTCCCAGACGCGAAGAAGCGCTATTACATGGCCGATAATGTCGGCCATTACGGTATCTTCAACGGCTCCAAATGGCGCAATCGCATCGCGCCGGTGGTGGAGGAATGGATCAAGGCAAACGCCTGATCCCCAACCCCCCAACCCCGTTCAGCCTGAGCGTAGTCGAAGGCCACGGGACTCGATCCGCCAAGCGCCCTTGCCAAGTGGATTCCCTTGGCTTTCGACTTCGCTCAGGCTGAACGGGGGGCAGGTAACGAAAACGCCCGGAAGCTGCCTGGCCTCCGGGCGTTTCGTTTGCGCGGCAAGCGCGGGTTACGCGACCGAGTGGACCACCGCATGGCTGGACGACTCATCCGATCGGATGGTTCCGCCGAACAGCATCTTTACCCGGCCCGACAGCGAGATGTCGGTTTCCCACAACTCGGCCGAATGGATGTCGAAGCGCAGCAGCGTCAGGTTCGGGTCCGACTTGCCCTGCGGGAACCAGGCCTCGACCTGCTTATTCCACAGCTTGTCGATCTGCGCCGGATCATTGTCCTTCGACACATGGCCCGACAGGCAGGCGAAGAAGTCATGTCCCTTGCCGACGAACTGCGCCATCGCCTGACCACCGCCGGCGATCCGGTTGTCGCGACCGGCGAAGAAGAACAGCGTGTTGGGCTGATCGTCGTCGATCTGCGCGGTCATCGGTTCGGAATGCTGGCCATCGTTCAGGCCGATCATCACGAACGGGCTGTCCTTCAGCTTGTCGAGGAACTTGGCGGCGATTTCCTGGGGGCTGTCATCGGCCATCTTGGCTCTCCTGTCCTTGAGGGTTTGGCGGGAGAACGATGCGGAGGCAGGGATGGTTGCGGGAAAGGACGCGAGACTTTCCCGCTGACAAACGGCGCGCATCTTGAAAGAAGGTTGGCGACGGCAATTCCGCCGTCATTCACAGAAAGGACCACGGATGTCCGTAGCCGATCTGTGCCTGATCCTGGGCGTCGTCATCGCCTTCGCGACTTTGGTCGTGAAGATCGTTGAGGTTCGCAACAGGTAAGGTGCCCGGCGGGGCTCGGGTAGCCGTCTGAGCCCCAAAGGATTTGAGCCCCGGTCGTAGCCGCGACCGGGGCTCTACAGAAAGGCGGATGTCCTTCGCCTGCGATTCATATACGCCAGGATCATCAAAATTTCAATTCCGATGGGAATGGCGAACCGTGCGCCGCATCGTATCAAACGATACCCATTCCCCGGATTTCCCGCTAAGCGCTGGTCCATCACAGCCTAGCCATGCGGCCCTAAAGCGCGTCAACCGCGCCGGGTCGCTCGACCGGAACTTGGACCTATGACCTCTGCCGTAACCGCCGACGCGCGCAAGACCATGAAATCGCTGTATCGCGCGCCCGAACCCGATGTCCTGAAGCCGCTGCTCGACCGCGCCGCCGCGACCCCGGAAGCGCGCGAGCGGATCATGGGCCATGCCTCGGGTCTGCTGGCCGATCTGCGGGCGGCGCAGAATCGCGGCTGGGTGAACCAGTTCCTTCAAGAGTATCGCCTCAACTCGTCCGAGGGCGTGGCGCTCCTCAGTCTCGCCGAAGCGTTCCTGCGCGTCCCCGATCCTGAGACCGCCGATCTCCTCATCGCCGACAAGCTGGGCGAGGCGGACTGGCGCGCGCATACCGGGCGGTCGGCGTCGAAGCTGGTCAACTCCGCCACCTGGGGGCTGGTCGTCGGCCGCGCGCTGGTGGGCGAGGGCGAGGCGGGGCCGCTCAAGCGGCTGCTGTCGCGCGCGGGCGAGCCGTTCGTCCGCCAGGCGGTCGGGGCCGCGATGCGGATGATGGGCGAGATCTTCGTGATGGGTCGCACCATCGAGGAAGCCATGCGCCGCATGAAGAAGCCCGAGAACAAGGGCTTCACCGCCAGCTTCGACATGCTGGGCGAGGCGGCGCGGACGCATGAGGATGCCGAGCGCTATTTCCAGGCCTATGTGAAGGCGATCGATGCGGTGGGGTCGGACCCGGCGGCGGGCCATTCGGTGTCGGTCAAGCTGTCGGCGCTCCACCCGCGCTACGAACTGCCGCGCGCCTATGAGTGCGTCCCCGCGCTGACCGACATCCTGGCGCAACTGGCGCGGCAGGCGGCGGACAAGGGCATTGCCCTGACCGTCGATGCCGAGGAGTCCGAGCGGCTGGAGATGAGCCTCGACATTATCGGCGGCGTCGCGGCGCTACCCGCGCTCAAAGGCTGGGACGGGTTCGGCATGGCGGTGCAGGCCTATGGCAAGCGCGCGCGCTCGGTCATCGCCTGGGCGAACGGGCTCGACCGGATCATGAACGTCCGTCTGGTCAAGGGTGCCTATTGGGACAGCGAGATCAAGCGCACCCAGGTCGAGGGCCTTAACGATTATCCGCTCTTCACCCGCAAGGCGGCGACCGACGTGTCCTATCTGGCGGTCGCCAAGGACATGCTGGCGGCCGAGAATATCCGCCCCGCCTTTGCCAGCCACAATGCGCTGACCGTTGCGACCATTTTGGAATGGGCGGGCAATTCCCACGACTTCGAGTTCCAGCGGCTGCACGGCATGGGCGACGGTCTGTACGAGCGGCTGGTGCGCGAGCATGGCCATAAGTGCCGCATCTATGCCCCGGTCGGCGGGCACCGCGACCTGCTGGCCTATCTGGTCCGGCGGCTGCTGGAGAATGGCGCGAACTCCAGCTTCGTCCACCAGTTGGCCGATGCACGGCTGACCGAGGCCGAGATCCTCGCCGATCCGGTCGCCAAGATCGCCGCCGTGGGCGGGGCGCGGCACCCGAGCATTCCGCTGCCCATCGACCTGTTCGCGCCGGGGCATCGCAACTCGACCGGCATCGACCTCAGCGACATCGCGACGCTCGATGCGACGGTGAAGGCGGTGGCCGCCCCCGCCGTGAAGCCGGTGCCTGTGACGGCGGATGTGTCCGCACTGGTTGAGCGTGCCCATGCGGCCTTCCCGGCGTGGAACGCGACGCCGCTCGACACCCGTGCCGCCGTGCTGGAGAAGCTGGCCGACCTGTTGGAGCAGGACCGCGAGCGGCTGATGGCGATTCTGGTGCAGGAGGCGTTCAAGACCATCCCCGACGCGATCGGCGAAGTCCGCGAGGCCGCCGATTTCTGCCGTTATTATGCGCAACAGGCGCGCGCGCGGCTCGGTTCGGTCGAACTGCCTGGACCGACGGGCGAGCGCAACACGCTGCACCTCGAAGGGCGCGGCGTCTGGGCGACGGTGGCGCCGTGGAACTTCCCGCTGGCGATCTTCCTGGGCCAGACGGTCGCGGCGCTCGTCACCGGCAATACCGTCGTCGCCAAGCCCGCACCGCAGACGCCCGCCATCGCACAGGCAGCGGTCGAGCTGGCGTACCGCGCGGGCGTGCCGCGTGACGCGCTGCTGCTCGCGGTCGGCGGGCCGGAGGTGGGCCAGGAACTGACCGAGGATCACCGGATCGCGGGCGTCGCCTTCACCGGATCGACCGCCACCGCCAAGCGAATCGCGCGGACGCTGGTGGCGGATGACGACCGTCCGATCGTGCCGCTGATCGCCGAGACGGGCGGCATCAACGCGATGATCGTCGATTCGACCGCGCTGCCCGAACAGGTGGTGGCGGACGTCATCACCTCGTCCTTCCGCTCGGCGGGGCAGCGTTGCTCGGCGCTGCGGCTATTGCTGGTGCAGGCGGATGTCGCCGACAATGTCATCGAAATGCTGAAGGGCGCGATGGAGACGCTGGTGCTGGGGGCCACCGGCAACCCGGCGACCGATGTCGGCCCGGTGATCGACCGTGCGGCCTATGACAAGCTCATGGCGTACCGCGCGGCGATGGCGGGCAAAACCATCAAGACGCTCGACGCGCCTGCCGAGGGCCTGTTCGTGCCGCCGACGCTGATCCGGCTCGACCGCGTCGAGGATCTGAACCAGGAATGGTTCGGTCCGATCCTGCACGTTGCGACCTGGGAAGCGGGGACGCTGTCCGAGACGATCGCGAAGGTGAATGCCAAGGGTTACGGCCTGACCATGGGCCTGCACAGCCGTATCGCCCGCGCGGGTGAAGTCGCGGAGAGCGAGGCGGCGGTCGGCAACCTCTATATCAACCGCTCGATGATCGGCGCGGTGGTGGGCAGTCAGCCTTTCGGGGGCGAAGGCCTGTCGGGCACCGGGCCCAAGGCGGGCGGGCCGCATTACCTCTACCGATTCTGCGCGGAACGGGCGGTGTCGGTGGACACGACGTCGGCGGGTGGCAATGCCACGCTGTTGTCGCTGGACGAAGGCGGGATCTGACGATTATCCTTCCTCGTCCGCCACGGGAGGGCGGGCGAGGGGGGAATGATGAATTTGCGGGGAACGCGCGCCATTGCGGTGGCGCTGATGCTGACGGTCGGGTGCTGGTCGGGCGGGGCCATCGCCGCCGATCCGACACCGACGGCGAACAATGCCGAGGCGCAGATCCGCGCCTTCGAACAGGGGCTGCACAAGCAGACCGGCGATGTGGTGATCGGCCCGGCCAAGGCGACGCTGCATCTGGGCGACCGTTATTATTTCCTGCCCGCCGAAGATGCGAAGAAGGTGCTGACCCAGATTTGGGGCAACCCGGCCGATGCGGTCAGCGATGTGCTGGGTCTCGTCCTGCCGACCGGGACCACGGCGTCGGACAATGTCTGGGGCGCGGTGGTGACCTATGAGGACACCGGCTATGTCAGCGACAAGGACGCGCACGAGCAGGATTACGACAAGGTCCTGTCCGACATGCGCGAGGGTGCGGCGGAACGGAATGAGGAGCGCCGGAAGCAGGGCTTTCCGACGGTCCAGATCGTCGGCTGGGCGCAGCCGCCCTCCTATAATGCGCAGGACCATTCGCTGGTCTGGGCACGGCAGCTGAAGTTCGACGACAGCAAGGGGCCGGATTCGCTCAACTACGACGTGCGGTTGCTCGGGCGACGCGGGGTGCTGAGCCTCAACATGGTGTCCGACATGGCGCATCTGGACGAAGTACGCGCGGCGGCGGCGCAATTCGGTCGCGCGGCCAGCTTTGACCGGGGCGAGACCTATGCCGATTACGACGCCTCGACCGACAAGACCGCCGAATATGGCCTGGCGGGGCTGGTCGCGGCGGGCGCGGGCGTGGCGGCGGCCAAGAAGCTGGGCCTGCTCGCCATCATGCTGGGCTTCGGCAAGAAGTTCATCGCGCTGATCGTCGTGGCCGGGCTGGCCGTGGTCCGCTGGGGCAAGCGCCTGCTGGGTCGCAAGGATGCGGAGCCGGACGTCGAGGCGGAGCCCGCTTATGCGACCGAGCCCGAGCATGGGGTGGAACCCGTACCGGTCGCGCCTGCGGAGCCCAAGCCCGCCGGGGATCAGCCCCCGGCGGTGTGATGCACCTCGACGGGCTGGACCTGGGGATAGGGCATCACCAGCGTCCCGTCCGGCGCGGCGGTGAAGGTCGTCTGCGTCGGATAGGGAATGGAAATCCCCTCCGCCGCGAAGCGCTTCATCAGTGTCACCAGCACCCGGTTGCGCAGGTCGTGCGCGGTGGCCCAGTCGTCGCCGGGCACGTCGAATTGCAGCGCGAAGTCCAGGCTCGACGCGCCGAAATTCTCGAACCCGGCGCGCGCGACCTTGCCGCCTTCGCCCTCGACGATGTCCGTCAGCAGTTGCGGCACGCGCGCCAGCGTGTCGGGCGGGGTTTCGTAGGCGACGCCGATCATGAACGACAGGCGGACATGGTCGCGCACCGTCGTGTTCTGGATTTCCTTGTCGAGCAGTTGGCGGTTGGAGATGATCCGAAGCTCGCCGGTAAAGGCGCGGATGCGGGTGGATTTCAGGCCGATCGCCTCGATCACGCCGCTGGTGGTGCCATAGCTGATTTTGTCCCCGCGCCGGAACGGCCGGTCGAAGATGATGGCGAGCGCGGCGAACAGGTCGCCGAAGATGCCCTGCGCCGCCAGACCGATGGCGATGCCGCCGACGCCCAGACCGGCGACCAGGCCGGTGACGTTGACGCCCAGATTGTCGAGC
The DNA here is from genome assembly GCF_038084995.1 of Sphingomonas sp. 2378. NCBI lineage: Bacteria > Pseudomonadati > Pseudomonadota > Alphaproteobacteria > Sphingomonadales > Sphingomonadaceae > Sphingomonas > Sphingomonas sp. 2378. The sequence goes on along the minus strand of NZ_JAXCMJ010000059.1, from coordinate 3,834 downwards.
ACCACGACCAGCGCGATGGCGAACAGCACCGCCGTCACCAGTAGCCGGATCAGCCCCATGGCGGAGAGCAGCGCCTCGCCCGAATAATGCTCTGACTGGGTGCGGTGCTCGATGGTGCCGAGGATCAGTTCGCGCGCCCAGATCGCCGCCTGGAAGACACTGGCGACGGTGAACAGGAAGCTGATCGTCTTGGCGACTTCGCCCGGCGCGCCCGCATATCCCGACACGAGCTGCGCGGCGAGCGTGACGATGAAGAACATGTTGGTCCGCGCGATCGCATGGCCCAGGATCACGCCCCAGCCGCCCGCGAAACCCGGACGGCTGCAAAGCCTGTCGCCCAGCTTGCGCACCCAGAGCAGCGCCAGCACGATGACCGCGCCGAAGCCGATCGCGATCAGCACCTTGAGCCAGTAATCTTGCACCCATTGATAGGTCGCGTTGACGATGCTTTCCACCTGATTGGGGATGCGTGAGCCGTCGAAGATCGGTGCCGCGGGCGAGGTATTGCTCGTCGCCATGGGGACTCCTGAATGGATGGGCGGTCAGGCCGCCTTGCTGGCCGGGGTTCCGGCTTCGAGAAACGCGATCAGCCCGCATTCGACGCGGGACAGCCCGGCACGGGCACGCGGCAGGCGGAGAGCCTGGCGGAAATCGGCCTGCCCCTCCTTCACCAGCGCGATCAGCGAGGGGTGGACATAGGATTTGCGCGCGATGGCGGGGGTGTTGCCCAGCTTCTCCACGACGGGCTCCAGCATCGCCTTCAGGCTGAGGTCCGCCTCGGCCAGCGCCAGCGCCTCGAACGCGGCGACGCTGGCGGCCCAGGTACGGAAATGCTTGGCGGTGAAGTCGCAGCCGGTCGCCTCGCGGATATAGCAATTCACGTCGGAGGAGGTGACCGGATTGGCCTCGCCCTCCTCGTCCACCCAGGCGAAGAGATGCTGTTCGTCCAGATCCTGGCACCGCTTGACGAAGCTGGCCAGCGAGCGATCGGTCAGGGTCATGTCGCGCATCTTGCCCGACTTGCCCCGGTAGCGGAGACGCAGGGTGGCGCCCTTCACCTGCCCGTGGCGCTTGCGCAGGGTGGTCGCGCCGAAACTCTTGTTGGTCGCGGCATAGGCCTCGTTCCCGACGCGGATATGGCCGTTGTCGAGCAGCCGGACGACGGCGGCGACCGCGCGTTCCTTGCACAGCCCGCGCTTCTTCAGATCCGCCTCGACGCGCTTGCGGAGCCGGGGCAGCGCGTGGCCGAACGCGGCGCAGCGTTCATATTTGGCCGCTTCCTGCGCCTCGCGAAAATCGGCGTGATAGCGATATTGCTTGCGGCCCTTCTCGTCCCAGCCGACCGCCTGGATATGGCCATTGGCGCGCGGGCAGAACCAAGCGTCCTTATAGGCAGGGGGCAGGCCGATGCGATTCAGCCGGTCGATTTCGTCGCGGTCGGTGATCCGCTCGCCCTTGGGGCTCCAATAGGCCCAATGCCCGCGGACCTTGGTCCGGGTGATGCCGGGCTTGCTGTCATCGCAATAGACTAAACGGGTCGCCATCGCTCTCTCTCGGGTCACCTTTGCAAATGCGCCGCCGGTCGCTTCGTTCCGGAACGGCCGATGCGGTCGCGGGTTCTGGAGGAGCCTTTCCCCCGAGGCGTTTCCCGACAGGAGTTTTCCCATGGCCGATCTTTCCCAGGCACGTGTCCTGATGCTCGCCGCCGATGGTTTCGAGACCGTCGAACTGTTCAAGCCCCGCCAGGCACTGGAGGAAGCGGGCGCGACGGTGACGCTCGCCTCGCTCAAGTCCGATCCGATTCAGGGCATGGAAGGCGACATCAACAAGGCCGAAACCGCGACGCCGGACCTGACCGTCGATGAGGTCGACACCGATGATTACGACGCGCTGGTCATTCCCGGCGGCACCTGCAACCCCGACAAGCTGCGCCTGAACGAGCGCGCGGTCGAGATCGTCACCGAGTTCATGGAGGACGACAAGATCGTCGCCGCCATCTGCCACGGCCCCTGGTTGCTCGCCGAGGCGGACGTGATCGATGGCCGCCGCCTGACCAGCTATCCCTCGATCCGCACCGACCTGTCCAATGCCGGCGCGGACGTGGTGGACGAAGAGGTCGTGGTCGACGGCAACCTGATCACCAGCCGCAATCCGGACGACATCCCCGCCTTCAACCAGGCGATCCTGACCGCGCTGGAAGAGGAACTGGCCGACGAAGACGAAACCGAGGAAGCCTGACACCCAAATCCTCCCCAAGCTTGCTTGGGGAGGGGGACCGCCGCGAAGCGGTGGTGGAGGGGCGCGACGGACCGCCCATGCCCCTCCACCACGCCCTGCGGGCGCGGTCCCCCTCCCCATCGGAGATGGGGAGGATTGGGCTTCATCCCGCGACGGGACACAGCCGGGCGTCGCATCGCTGCCCAAGGCGTGGCAGGATGCGGCGCCCGCTTGTTATTTCAGGATATGTCGATGCGTCTGCTTCCGTTGCTGCTGATCGGTCTGACCTCCGGCGTCGCGCTGGCTCAGGGAAGCGCGCAGCCCTTCACGGTCGGCGGGCGCGGCTTTCCGACGCTCCAGGCGGCGGTCGCGGCGATCGGCGATGGCGATGGCACCATCCGGATCGCACCGGGCACCTACCGCGAATGCGCGGTGCAGGGGGCGGGGCGCATCGCCTATGTCGCCGCCGAACCGGGCAAGGTGATCTTCACCCGGATCGCCTGCGAGGGGAAGGCGGCGCTGGTCCTGCGAGGGCGGGGCGCGACGGTCGAGGGCATCGTGTTCAGTCATATCGAGGTCGGTGACGGCAATGGTGCGGGCATTCGGATCGAAAAGGGGCCGCTGACGGTCAGCAACGCGATGTTCCTCGACAGCCAGTCGGGCATATTGTCCGCCGAGGACCCGAACGGCACCGTGGTTGTCGATCATTCGACCTTTTCCGGACTGGGCAACGATCCCACCGGCAATGGCGCGCATGGCATCTATCTGGGCCGTTACAAGAGCTTGCGCGTCACCGCCTGCCGGTTCGAGCGGGGGCAGGGCGGCCATTATGTCAAGACCCGCGCGCCCTATGTCGAGGTGCTGGACAGCAGCTTCGACGATAGTCACGGCCACGCGACCAACTACATGATCGACCTGTCCAACGGCGCAAAGGGGCGCATCGCGGGCAACGAGTTCGTCTTCGGCCGTGACAAGGACAATCATTCGACCCTGATCACCGTCGCGCCGGAGGGGGCGAAGAACGACTCGTCCGGCCTGGTGGTCGAGAACAACCGCGCGCGGCTGGCGCCCGGCGTGGATTTCAAGCCGGTCTTCGTCGGCAATTGGTCGGGCGAGCCGCTGGTGATCCGGGGCAATATCCTGGGTACCGGGATCACGCCGACGGCGCGGCGATTCTAGGGCGGGATGCCGACGTTTTTTTGCGCGCAGAGGCGCGGAGGACGCAGAGAAGTCAGGATGAATCGTCGGATGGCGAAAGCGGACTGCCGTCGCCTCGGGCTCTACCTCTCTGCGTCCTCCGCGCCTCCGCGCGAACACATTCTTCGCGTCTTCGCGTGAAATGAAGGTCGATCGCCCCAGGGTTTCTGACGACCTAAGGCATCCATTTCTCCCCTGCACGGGGAGAAGAACCGTGCCGAGCACGGTCGAGGAGGCGCCGGTCGTTAGAGCAGCCCACCCTCGCCGACGGGGACACCCCTCCGTCAGGGCTTCGCCCTGCCACCTCCCCTTAAAGGATTTCTCTGCGAAACGGCTGGCAATGAGGATGGTTGAGTGATTCACTGTGCGGGCAGGAGGGCATGGTGATGGTCGAGCAGCGATCGCTGGTGGAAGCGTTGA
>NZ_JAXCMJ010000058.1:0-21969 GCF_038084995.1 Sphingomonas sp. 2378 | reverse complement strand
GGGGGTGGTGGGGGGGGGGGGGGGGGGGGGGGGGGGCGCCCCCCCCCCCCCCCCCCCCCCCCCGGCCCTCTCCCCAGTGGGGAGAGGGAGTGATACGTTCCCCAAGAAGAGGGAGCCATTCATATGCAGACCGATCCGGTCCTCCGCGACCGTGTCCGCGCCATGCGTCGGGAGATGACCGAGCCCGAAAAGCGCCTCTGGTTCATTCTGCGGGACCGCCGCCTCCACGGCGTCAAATTCTCACGGCAAGTCCCGATCGGCCCCTATATCGCCGACTTCGCCGCGCGCTCGCACCGCTTGGTCATAGAGGTTGACGGCGATACGCATAGCGACCAATCACGCGACGCCCACCGCACCGTCTGGTTGCAGAGCCAAGGCTATGCGGTGATCCGCTTCCCCAATGCGGATGTCATGACCAACCCCGACGGCGTGGCGTACACGCTGATGAACAGGCTTACCCGATGACCGCGCTCCTTCCCGAAGGCTATCATGACCGTCTTCCCCCCTATGCCGATGCCGCCGCGTCGGTCGAGGCGCGGGTGCTGGAGGCGGCGCGGCTGCATGGTTATGAGCGCGCCGATCCGCCCTCGATCGAGTTTGCCGAGGCGCTGGGCTCGCGGTTGAAGGCGGGGGGCTTGCATGACGCGGTGCGCTTCGTCGACCCGGTGTCGCAGCGCACGCTGGCCATCCGGCCCGACCTGACCGCACAGGTGGCGCGGATCGCCGCCACCCGCATGGGGCACCACCCGCGCCCGGTGCGGCTGTCCTATGCGGGCACCGTCGTCCGCCTGCGCGGCTCCGAACTCGCGCCCGCGCGCGAGTGGCGGCAGATCGGGGCGGAACTGATCGGGCTGGACTCGACGGCGGCCGCCACCGAAGTGGTGCGCGTGGCGGTCGAGGCTTTGCTCGCCGCTGGCACGACCGGCATTTCGATCGACTTCACGCTGCCCGATCTGGTCGACCTGCTCGCCGTCGGGCCTCTGCCGGTCGCGGGGGATCAGGTGGCGGCGCTTCGCGATCGGCTGGACGCCAAGGATGCGGGCGGGGTCGCGGCGATCGCGCCGGAGTACCTTCCGCTGGTCGAAGCCGCAGGCCCCTTTGCGACCGCGATGGAGCGGTTGCGCGCCTTCGACACGCAAGGCGTGCTGGCCAGCCGTCTCGACGCGCTGGAGGCGATCGCCGCCGCGCTGGGCGAGGGGGTGTCGATGACGCTCGACCCGACCGAGCGCCATGGTTTCGAGTTTCAAAGCTGGCTGGGCTTCTCGCTGTTCGTCGCGGGCCCACCGCGCGAGGTAGGGCGCGGCGGCACCTATACCATCTTCCACGAGGACGGGACCGAGGAGAAGGCGACGGGCTTCTCGCTTTACGCCGACGCGATCGTCGCCACCGCCCCGCCGACCGAGCGGCGGCGGCTGTTCCTGCCCTTCGGCACCGAGCCCGCGACAGGCGCATCGCTCCGCGCACAGGGATGGGTGACGGTGCAGGCGCTGGAGGAAGCCGACACGCCGCAGGCACAGCTTTGCACCCATATCCTGAACAACGGCGAGCCCCAGGCCATCGCCGGTTGACACACCGGTTGACACACTGGGGCGTGGCCCGCTAGGCGCGCCCCGCACATCATTGGAAACCCCCATCCGCCGAGTCCTGTCGAAGGGCGCATGGGGTCCGTCCGGCAGGCGGAGATTTGCATCCATGGCGAATGTAGCAGTCATCGGCGCGCAATGGGGCGACGAAGGCAAGGGCAAGATCGTCGACTGGCTGGCCGAGCGCGCCGACATGGTCGTGCGCTTCCAGGGCGGGCATAATGCGGGCCATACGCTGGTCGTCGGCGAGAATGTCTACAAGCTGTCGCTGCTCCCCTCGGGCATCGTGCGTGGCACCCCCAGCGTCATCGGCAACGGCGTCGTCCTCGACCCCTGGGCGCTGAAGGCGGAGATCGAGCGGCTGGGCGAGCAGGGCGTCCATGCGTCGCCGGAGACGCTGCGCATCGCCGACAACTGCCCGTTGATCCTGCCCATCCACCGCGACCTGGACGGCCTGCGCGAGGATGCGAGCGGTGCGGGCAAGATCGGCACCACGCGCCGCGGCATCGGCCCGGCCTATGAGGACAAGGTCGGCCGCCGCGCGATCCGCGTGTGCGATCTGGCGCATCTCGACGACCTTGGCCCGCAGCTCGACCGCCTGTGCGCGCATCACGACGCGCTGCGTGCAGGCTTCGGCGAGCCGCCGGTCGACCGCGAGCGGCTGCTGGCCGATCTTCGCGAGATCGCGGCCTTCGTCCTGCCCTTCGCCAAGCCGGTGTGGCGCGACCTCAACGAGGCGCGGACCGGCGGCAAGCGTATCCTGTTCGAAGGCGCGCAGGGTGTGCTGCTCGACATCGACCATGGCACCTATCCCTTCGTTACCTCGTCCAACACCATCGCGGGTGCGGCGGCGGGCGGTTCGGGGCTGGGGCCGTCGGGCGTCGGTTTCGTGCTGGGCATCGCCAAGGCGTACACCACCCGCGTCGGCTCCGGCCCGTTTCCGACCGAATTGGAGGACGAAACCGGCCAGCGTCTGGGCGAGCGCGGCCATGAGTTCGGCACCGTCACGGGGCGCAAGCGCCGTTGCGGCTGGTTCGACTCGGTGCTGGTGCGCCAGTCGGCGGCGGTCGGCGGCATCACCGGCATCGCACTGACCAAGATCGACGTGCTCGACGGGTTCGACGAAGTGAAGATCTGCGTCGGCTACAAGCTGGGCGACCAGACGCTCGATTATTACCCGACCCATGCGGCGGACCAGGCCAAGGTCGTGCCGGTCTATGAGACGATGGAAGGCTGGCAGGAATCGACCGCAGGCGCGCGGAGTTGGGCGGACCTGCCCGCTCAGGCGATCAAGTACATCCGGCGGATCGAGGAACTGATCCGCTGCCCCGTGGCGCTGGTGTCGACCAGCCCGGAACGCGAGGATACGATCCTGGTTCGCGATCCGTTTGCGGATTGATTGGGGAGGCCCCGGCAATGTGTCGGGGCCTTTTTGTTTGAGGGTTTCCCTTGGCCTTCGAAGTCGAAGGCCTCACCCCACCCCCATGAAAAACCCGGCCGCTTTCGCGACCGGGCCTTTCCCGTAGTGGCAATCCCGAAAGGGATCAGCGCAGACCGCCGCTGCTGCCTGGCGGGGTGGTGGTGCCGCCGGTCGTGCCGGTGCCCACCGAACCGCTGGTCGTAGGGTCGCTGCCCAGCGTGCCGCTGCCCGTGGTCGTCGACGAACCGGTCGCGTCCGGAACGGTCGAGGGGGTATTGACCGTGCTGTCCGGGGTGGTCGTCCGGCTGCGATTCTTCGAACGCGTCGTCGAACGGGTGGTGCTGTCCGGGGTGGTCGTCATCGTGTCACCCGGCTGCCCCATGGTCTGACCCGGCACGGTCTGCCCAGGCATCGTCTGGTCCGGCATGGTTCCGGTCGCGCCGCCCGACACCTGCGCGAAGCCGACAGTTGGGATCAAAAGGGCGCCGGCGGCGATTACATGCATGTAACGCATTGATTCTCTCCTGCTTTTTTGTCTCGTACTGGTTAACGAGGCAGGAGAACGTCCGTTCCTCTATTTAGCCACATTGGCCGCGATGAAGCAACGCCTGATCGGCTAAAACCAGCGCGACCATCGCTTCGACGACCGGAACGCCACGAATCCCCACACATGGATCATGACGGCCCTTGGTGGCGATCTGCGTTTCCTCGCCGGTACGGGTGACGGTGTCGACCGGGGTCAGGATCGAACTGGTCGGCTTGAACGCGACGCGCATCGTGACCGGCTGGCCCGTGGCGATCCCGCCCGCGATCCCGCCCGCATGATTGGCGAGAAAGCGCGGGCCACCATTGCCCGCGCGCATCGGATCGGCATTCTGCTCACCCGTAAGGGCGGCGGCGGCGAATCCGTCGCCGATCTCGAAGCCCTTGACCGCATTGATGCTCATACAGGCGGAGGCGAGTTCGCTGTCCAGCTTGGCATAGAGTGGCGCACCCCAGCCCGCAGGGACGCCTGTCGCCTCGCACGCCACGACCGCGCCGACCGAGGAACCGGACTTGCGCGCCCCGTCCACGATAGCCTCCCAACGCTGCGCGGCGGCGGCATCGGGGCAGAAGAACGGGTTGGCGTCGATCTGCGCGTCGTCGAACGCCTCGTAATCGATCCGGTCGCCGCCGATCGACTCGACCCAGGCGCGGATGCGGACCTGCGGGATCACCGCCCGCGCGACCGCACCCGCCGCGACCCGCGCCGCCGTCTCGCGTGCCGAGGAGCGTCCCCCGCCGCGATAGTCGCGGAACCCGTACTTCGCGTCATAGGCATAATCGGCATGGCCCGGGCGATAGGCGAGCGCGACGTTGCTATAGTCCTTGGACCGCTGGTCGACATTCTCGATCATCAGGCTGATCGGGGTGCCGGTGGTCTTCCCCTCGAACACGCCGGACAGGATGCGGACCTGGTCGGGTTCGCGCCGCTGGGTGGTGAAGCGGCTGGTGCCCGGACGGCGCTTGTCGAGCCAGGGCTGGATGTCCTCCTCCGACAGCGCGATCCCCGGCGGACACCCATCGACCACCGCGCCCAGCGCGGGGCCATGGCTTTCCCCCCAGGTGGTGAAGCGGAACAGGCGGCCGAAGGTATTGAAGCTCACGCAACGTCTCCAAGCCGGGCAAAGGCCGGTGCATGGGTGGCGGCCCCGCGCACGCCGCAGGGGATCAGCCCGCCTTGCAGCGGGGCCGCCAGGAAATAGTCGCCCGCATAGGGGCTGTCGAAGCCGCTCGCCACATCGGCGGCGAAACCGAACCGACCATAGAAGGCGGGGTCGCCCAATGCGAAGCAGAGCACGACGCCCTCCTGTTCCAGCCGTTCGAGCCCGGCGGCGACCAGCGCCTCGCCGACACCCTGATGCCGCCAGTCGCGCGCGACCGCGATGGGGGCAAGGGCGACGGAATTGATCGGCTTGCCACCGATCTCGACGGCCATGCGGCTGAACGCGATCGCGCCGATCAGTCCGTCCGAGGCTTCGTCGATGGCGACCAGCATCAGCACCATGTCGCCCTCGACGCAAAGGTCGCGGACCAGCGCGGCTTCGGCGGGGGCGGGGAAGCTGGCGACGAGCAAGCCGTCGAGTGCGGCGACATCTTCGCCGCGTGCGGGGCGGATGGTGATGGCGGCGGTGGGCTGGTCGGACATGGGTTCGTCTTTAACGTCGCCGGGGCGCAAGGCGCGATAGATAATGTTGCCCGCCCATTCCTCCCCTGCAAGGGGAGGTGGCAGGGCGAAGCCCTGACGGAGGGGTGTCGGCGTTGGCGATGGCGGGACATCCTCGCCATCGTCCATGCCCCTCCACCATGCTTCGCATGGTCCCCCTCCCCAAGCGGAGCTTGGGGAGGATTGGGGTTTACGCCAGCGCGATATCCGGTGCGTCCTCGGCCTTCATGCCGATGACGTTGTACCCGGCGTCGACATGGTGGATCTCGCCCGTCACGCCCGACGACAGGTCGGACAGCATATAGAGGCCCGCGCCGCCGACATCCTCGATCGTCACGGTACGGCGCAGCGGCGAGTTCAGTTCGTTCCACTTGAGGATATAGTTGAAGTCGCCGATGCCGCGCGCCGCCAGCGTCTGGATCGGGCCCGCCGAGATGGCGTTGATGCGGATATTCTCCGGCCCCAGATCGACCGCGAGATACTTCACGCTGGTCTCCAGTGCCGCCTTGGCCACGCCCATGACGTTGTAATGCGGGATGACCTTTTCCGCGCCATAATAGGTCAGCGTCAGGATCGACCCACCCTCGGGCATCATCTCCCGTGCGCGCTTGGCCACCGCGACCAGCGAATAGGCCGAGATGTTCATGGTCATCAGGAAATTGTCGAGCGTGGTGTCGTAATAGCGCCCGCGAAGCTGCGACTTGTCCGAAAAGCCGATGGCATGGACGACGAAGTCGATCGTCGGCCATTCCTTCTTCAGATCGTCGAACAGCGTGTCGAGCGACTCCATCTCGGACACGTCGCAGTCGAACAGGCGCGCCACGCCAAGTTGTTCGGCCAGCGGGCGGACCCGCTTTTCCATCGCCGCGCCCTGATACGAAAAGGCGAGCTCCGCGCCCGCCTCCGAAAGCTGCTTGGCGATGCCCCAGGCCAGCGATTTGTCATTGGCCAGGCCCATGATGAGCCCCCGCTTGCCTGCCATCAATCCGTTCACGCCGTTACCGCTCCTGCCGGTTCACTTCCATCAATCCCCCTCTCTAGCGCCGTTTCCGGTGGTTCCGCCAGTGCCGCGTTCAAATGGGCCCCGAAAACCAGGCCAAGGCCGATCAGATAGAAGAACAGCAGCATGACGACGACGCCTGCCAGGCTGCCATAGGTCAGGTCGTAACCGCCCAGTTGCGACAGCACCATGGGCAGCAGCGCGGTCATGCTGACCCACCACGCGGCGGTGAACAGCGCGCCGGGCCATTTGGGGCAGTCGCTCTCGCGATATTTGCCCGGCGTCACCGAATAGAAGAGCATGTAGAGCGCGCCGAACATCACCGCGCCGGGAATGAAGCGCGACAGGCCGACCCAGCCCGCGATATCCTGTGCGAAGGGAACGAGGCGATAGATGAACTGCTCGGCGGCGGTCAGGATACCCGCGACCAGGAAGGACAGCAGCGCGATCACCACCGAGGCGACGATGACCAGCGTCGAGGACAGACGCGATTTCCAGAACGCCGCCGTCGCCTTCACGCCATAGGCGCGGTGGAAGATGTCGCGGATCGTCTCGATGAACCCGCCGACCGTCCACAGGCCGACCAAGCCACCCAGCCACAGCAGCGATCCGGTTCGCGCCGCCAGCACATCGGCGATCGGCTTGCGCAACAAGTTGCTGACATCGGGGGGCAGGACGTGGAGAAAGCTTTCCACCGCATGCTGCGTCTCGTTGCTCTGTCCGAACAGAGACAGCAGCGCGGCGGTGGTGATGAAGAAGGGGAACAGCGTCATCAACGCCAGATAAGCGAGGTTCCCGGCATGGATGAACCCGTCGTTGAATACGCCCAGGCTGGTTCGTTTGAGTACCTCGAAGGCATAGGAGCCCGGCCGCACCTTGGCGATCTGCCGGTCCAGCCGCTGGCGGGCCTTGCCCTGATGATGTGCACGTTCTTCGGGGGTCAGGCCATTCGCATCGCTCATGGAAGCATCAGACGCCCATGGCGGCCCTCGGGTTCCTGCCGTCCTTCCATTCGGTAGCGAAGCGTTGCAGCTCTGCATCATCCGCCGGAATGTCGATGACCAGCGTGATCAACTGGTCGCCGCGCCCGCCATTCTTTTTGTGAAAGCCCTTGCCCTTCAGGCGCAGCGTCTTGCCGGAGGTGGTGCCCTTGGGCACCGTCAGCATGACGGGGCGCTCGACCGTGGGGGCCTTCACCTGCCCCCCCAGCACCGCCTCGGCCAGCGAGAGGGGCAGGTCCAGACGGACATCGTCGCCGTCGCGGGTGAAGAAGGGATGGGAACTGACCTCGATCGTCACGATCGCGTCGCCCGCGCCGCCGGGACCGGGCTCTCCCTTGCCGCCCAGGCGCATCTGGGTGCCGGTGTCGACGCCCGCTGGCAGTTTCAGGTCGATGGTCTTGCCGTCGCCCAGCGTCACGCGCTGCGGGCTGAGCGTCGCGGCGTCGACGAACGGCACTTTCAGGGCATAGGCGATGTTGCCGCCTTTCGGGGCGGAACGGCCCCGGCCGCCAAAGCCGCCGAACCCGCCCGAAAATCCGCCGCGCCCCGCACCGCCGAACATCCCCTCGAAGATATCCGACATGTCGGCACCCTCGCCGCCGAAATCGAATTGCTGACGAAAGCCGCCGCCGCCCGCACCCGGACGTCCGCCGGCGCCGCCGCCATAGCCGAAGGGCGAGGTCGGATTGCCGTCGCCGTCGATCTCGCCCCGGTCGAACCGGGCGCGCTTGTCCTTGTCGTTCAGCAGGTCATAGGCGTTGGTGACCTGGCTGAACTTCTCCGCCGCCTTGGGATTGTCCGTGTTGCGGTCGGGATGCAGTTCCTTCGCCAGCTTGCGATAGGCTTTCTTGATATCGGCTTCGCTGGCCGTGCGGCTTACGCCCAGCGTCTGATATGGATCGGCCACTCTTGTCCCCGTTGACAGTGTATTACCGATCTATGTGGGGAAGTCCGCGCCGGAGCGCAATCCATCCCCCGTGCGTTGCAGCATGACAAGGAGACGGATCATGACCCAGCCGATGCAGGCCATTGGAAAAGACGGCAAGAAAGGCGCGCCGGACGGCGTGTCGGATGCCCCCGGCAAACATGGCGGCGAAAGCCAGGGCGGCGGTTACGAAGGCGTGCCCGACCGCGAAGGCGACTTTCACGGCGGCCAGAGCGGCGCGGCCTATCATGGCAAGGGCGGCCACCCGGACCCGGACAAGGACAATCCCAATGCGGTGACGGAGGAGGGGTAAGCCCCAACCCTGCGTCCCGGCGGGGGCAAGGTCGAAGTCACGGGGTGAGCCGCGCGGCGAGGCAGCGGGGCGTGCACTTCGACTTCGCTCAGTGCGAACGGAGGGAATTGCGAACGGCGGTAGGATCGCGAGCGAAGCGGGGGATCGCGTAACCGGACCGGCTACCCCGCCACCAGTTCCTCCACCGGTGCGACGTCGACGCTGACGTCCATCTTCTGCGCACCGGAACCCAGCACCACGCCATCGACCGGCGCGATCTCGGCATAGTCGCGGCCGACTGCGACGATGATATGGTCGCCCGCCATCCAGATGCCGTTGGTCGGATCGACCCCGACCCAGCCCCGGTCCGGCCCCGCCCAGATCAGCACCCAGGCATGGGTCGCATCCGCGCCGACCAGCCGTGCCTGGCCGGGCGGCGGCAGGGTGCGGATATAGCCCGAGGCATAGGCGGCCGGAATGCCCGCCGCACGCAGGCCGGTAATCATGATCTGCGCGAAATCCTGGCATACCCCGCGCCGCTGGCGAAAGGCGTCCGCCGGGGGCGTGTCGACCAAAGTCGCGGCGGGGTCGAAGGCGAATTCGCGCTGGATGCGATTGGCGAGCGCAAACCCTGCCTCCAGCGCGCCGCGCTCCGGCGAGAGGTCGGCGGCGCACCACTCGGCGATGGCGGGGTCGAGCGGGATCAGCGGCGAGGGGAAGATGTAATTGGCCGGGCCCGCCGCCGACAGGTCCCGACTGGACCGGGCCAGCGCCGATATCTCCGCCAGGGTCGGATCGTCGGGGGAGGGCATGGGCACCGGACGATCCACCAGCATCCGCGCGCGGCTCTCGATGGTCAGGCTGCGCACCGGGCGATCCACCACCAGGCGGGTGACATGCGCCAGCCCGGCCTCGGCATGGGCCGCGCGGGTGCGCCCGACCGGCTCGACGATCAGGTCATAGCTTTCCAGCGTCTGGCCCGGCCAGTCGATCGGCTTCAACCGCAAATTGCACCGCGCATATTTGACCTGAGCGCCGTAATCGAAGCGGGTGATGTGGCGGATGTCGTAGATCATGCGAGCGTCAATCCGCCAGCGCGCAGAGGCTCGGCCCCTTGCAGGAAATACCGCCGCGCAATGGCTTCGGACAACAGGCCCAGCCGCCGCTCGACATCGCCCAGCGTATCGGCGTCGAGATGACGGGCGTCGGCCGTTTCGATCGCGGCGCGGATCGCGATCGCCTGCGCCTGTTGCGGCTCGGCCATGTCGTCGTCGGACAGGACGGGCAGGCGCGACAGGCAATCGGCGATGCGCGCGGTCTGATAGGCCAGCGCGCGCGGATTGTTGGGGTCGAGCGCGACCAGATCGACCACCGCGACACGCGCCAGACCGGTCGGATAACGCTGGCGATAGCTGATCTGGCTGTTGGCGAGATCGAGCAGGGTGGACAGGTCGTCCGCCGAAGCCCCGGCCATCCCGAACAACCGGGTCGCGCGTGCGACCGCGACGGCGCGCTCGATCCGGCGACCGAGATCGTGGAAGCGCCACGCGGTGGTGCGCACCATATGCTCGGCGGACAGTCCGGCGATGGCGGCATAGCGGCGTTGCAGCGACCCCGCCCGGTCGAGCATCCCGACATGGCTGGGGAAGGGGGCCTCCAGCAGCCGCACCATGTCGGCGGACAGGCGATCGCGCGAACCCTCGCTGATCCCGCGCGCCAAGCGGTTGATCCGCGCGACCGAGTGCCAGCCCTCATCCTCCATCGCGGTGCGCGCGAACTGGGTCAGCGCGGCGCGGTGCAGGCTGTCGGGATGCGGTGCCGCGCCCGCGCCGGTGATGAGGCCGACCAGCCGCCCGACCGTCCGCGTGTCGAGCGCCGCGCCGCCATCCACATCGATCGAATTGCCCAGCATTACCCGGATCGCCGCCAGCAGCGCCTCGCCCCGTTCCAGATAGCGGCCCAGCCAATAGAAATTGTCCGCGACCCGGCTGGGCAGCGTGCCCGGATTGCGCCGGACATGCAGCGAGTCGGGCGCGGCGAGCAGCGACATCGGCGCGACCGGCTCCGGTCCATGGATGCAGACATCGGCGGACCACAGCCCTTCGCCGATCATCGCGGCGGTCGCCTCCGGATGGTCGCCGATCCGCCCGAAACCGCCGGGCAGGACGGTCCACTTCCCCTCGCCATCGCGCGCCGCGAAGACGCGCAAGGTGAAGGGGCGCGGCTCCAGCCGGTCGTCGATGACGACGGGCATGGTCGACAGGCGTACCATCTCCTGCCCGACATAATCCTGCGGCCGCTTGGCCATGTCGGCGATCAGCGCGGCGCGCCCTTCGGCGGACAGGCTGGCCCCGGTCTGCGCTCCGTCCGGCAGGCCCAGCGGTCGGGGACCAAAGGCGGGGGCGATCAGCATCTGGTCGAGATGCCCGGCGACATGCGCGGCCTGGGCCGGTCCGCCGCACCACCAGGTCGCGATGGTGGGCAGCTTGAGCGGTTCGCCCAATATCTGCCCGGCGAGCGCCGGCAGGAAGGCGGAGAAGGCCGGGCTTTCCAGCACGCCCGCCCCCGGCGCATTGGCGATCACCAACTGCCCCTCGACATAGGCGTCGATCAGGCCGGGCACCCCGATCTGCGAATGGCTGTCGAAGGCCAACGGGTCGAGCATCCGGGGATCGAGCCGCCGCCACAGCGCGTCGATCCGCTTCAGCCCTGCGACGGTGCGGACATAGACCTGCCCCTCGATCGCGGCGAGGTCGGCACCCTCGACCAGCAACAGGCCCAGATAGCGCGCCAGATGCGCCTGTTCCGGGTAACTCGGGTTGAATCGGCCGGGCGTCAGCAGGCCGATGCGCGGATCGGCGCGGCGGCATTGCGCGGCGAGCCCGGCGCGAAAGGCGGCGAAGAAGGGCGCGTGCCGCTGCACGTTCAATCGGCTTTGCAAACCACCCAGTGTCCGGCTGACCGCCAGCCGGTTCTCCAGCGCATAGCCCGCCCCCGCCGGGTTGCGCAGGTGATCGGCGAGCACCCGCCATTCGCCATCCGGCCCCCGCGCCACATCGAACGCGACGAAGCTCAAATGATGGCCGCCCGGCGGAGTGACCCCGACCATGGGACGCAGGAAATAGGGGCTGCCGGTCGCCAGCGCGGCGGGGATATGCCCTTGCGTCACCAGTCGTCCGGGGCCGTAGAGGTCGGCGAGGATCGTCTCCAGCAATGTCGCGCGCTGGACCACCCCGTCCGCGATGCCCGCCCATTCGTCGGTGCCGATCAACAGGGGGACGGGGGAGACGGGCCAGGGCCGCTCGTCGGTTTCGCCGATGATGCGGAAACCGGTGCCGATATCGGCGGCGTGGCGTTGCACCCGTTCGCGCGCATGGGCCAGGTTGCTGGCGACGGCGGCCAGTTCCTCCAGCATCGCGGGCCAGGCGGGATCGCTCGACCCGGCCAGCACGTCCGCCCGTCCGGCGGCGGCGCGATAGGCGGCGATCCAGGCGGCGGCCTGCGCGGGGCTGTCCTCGGAGGGGTCCATTGGGGGCGGAAAATCGCCGCATCGGCGCAAGGTTGCAACAGATGATTGCCAAGACGCTGGATATAGATCGCGAAATCACCGTTGCCCGTCGGGGCGGATGCGCGATCCAGCGTTTCCGTTCGCGACATTGGTTTTCGATCGGCACAGGCGTATGGACGCGCGCATGGCTGACGATCCCTTTGCCCTGTTCGATATCTGGTTCGCCGAAGCGCGGGCGAGTGAACTCAATGATTCCAACGCGATGGCGCTGGCGACGGTCGATGCGACCGGACAGCCCTCGGTGCGGATGGTTCTGCTGAAGGAGCATGACCCGCGCGGATTCGTGTTCTACACCAACCGCGAGAGCCGCAAGGCCCAGGATCTGGGCGAGGGCAGCAAGGCCGCGCTGCTGTTCCACTGGAAGTCGCTGCGCCGCCAGATTCGGATCGAGGGGCCCGTCACCCGTGTCTCCGACGCCGAGTCGGATGCCTATTTCGCCAGCCGACACCGCGACTCGCAACTCGGCGCCTGGGCCTCGGACCAGTCGCGTCCGCTCGACCGCCGCGAGACGTTCGAGGCGCGGTTCGAGGAGACGCGCGCGCGGTTCGACGGCGGGGACGTGCCGCGCCCGCCGCATTGGGGCGGCTACCGCGTCACCCCGCAGCGGATCGAGTTCTGGCTCGACCGCGAACACCGGCTGCATGAGCGCCGCGTCTTCACCCGCACCGGCGAAACCGGCTGGGACGAAGGACTGCTGTTCCCGTGACCCAGGACGAACGCAAGAAGGTCATTCCGCTGGCGACCCGCGCGGCGCTGGCCAGCGTCGCGATGGCGTTGTTCCTGCTGGCGTTGAAGGGCTTTGCCGCGTGGCGGACGGGATCGGTGGCGATGTTGGGGTCGCTGGCCGATACCGCGCTCGATCTGCTCGCCAGCCTGGTGACGCTCTATGGCGTGCGGCTGGCGGCGACTCCGGCGGACCATGACCATCGTTTCGGCCATGGCAAGGCGGAGGCGCTGGCGGCGCTGTTCCAGGTGGCGCTGATCACCGCCTCGGCGGCGGGCATCGCTTGGCGCGCGGTGATGGCGCTGGGCGCGGACAATCCGACCAGCGACGCGGAGTTCGGCATCGGCGTGTCGGTGATCGCGATCCTGGCGACGATGGTCCTGCTCGCCTATCAACGCAGCGTCATCCGCCGTACCGGGTCGGTCGCGATCCTGGCCGACAATGTCCATTACCAGTCGGACGTGCTGCTCAACGGGTCGGTGATCGTCGCGATGGTGCTCGACCAGTATTTCGGCTGGCACGGCGCGGATCCGATTTTCGGCATCGCCATCGCATTGTGGCTGGCCTGGGGCGCGTTCCAGGCGTCCTCGACCGCGATCGACCAGTTGATGGACAAGGAATGGCCCGACGACCAGCGCGCGGCTTTCCTCGACGTCGCCGCGCGCCAGCCGGGTTTGAAGGGTATCCACGACTTCCGCACCCGCCGTTCGGGCAGTCACGACTTCGCGCAATTCCATATGGAGGTTGCGCGCGACCTGACCGTCGGCGCCGCGCATGACATCGTGGAAGGCGTCGAGCGGGCACTTCGCCGCGCCTTCCCCAAGGTCGAGGTGCTGATCCATCTCGATCCCGAGGGCCATGTCGACACCGACAATCCGCTGGTCGAGGCGGATGTGACCCCGCACTGGTTCGGCAAGCGCGTCTATTGATGCGGATTCCCTTCACCCAGGTCGACGCCTTTGCCGAGGCGGCGTTCGGGGGTAACCCCGCAGCGGTGATGATGCTGTCCGGCTGGGCAGACGATGCGACCCTGTTGGCGATCGCGCGGGAGAACAACCTGTCGGAGACGGCCTTCCTGGTCGCGAGCGAGGGGGACGAGGCGGATTTCGAGCTGCGCTGGTTCACGCCGGGTGACGAGGTGGAGATGTGCGGCCATGCCACGCTGGCGAGCGGGCATGTCGTGCTGTCGTCCGATACGACGCGGCAACGGGTACGCTTCGCGACGCGCCATGCGGGGGTGCTGGAGGTCGCGCGGGATGGGATGGGCTACAGCCTGACCCTGCCGCAGCGTGCGCCGTCGCCGGAGGCGCTGCCGGGCGTGGTGGAGGCGCTGGACGTGGACGGCGTGGTCGAGACGCTGCTTCACCCGGCGGGCTATGCGGTCGTCGTGGTGGATGATGCGGCGACGGTTCGGGCGTGCAGGCCGGACTTCGCCGCGCTGGCGAAGGCGGGGCGCTATGTCGTGATCCTGACCGCGCGGGGTGGGGAGGGCGAGGCGGACGTCGTCAGCCGCGTGTTCGTGCCTGCCTTCGCGATCGACGAGGACCCGGTGACGGGCTCGGCCCATGCGGTGTTGACGCCTTATTGGACCGTCAAGCTGGGGTGTGACGCCTTCGTGGCCGAACAGGCGAGCGCGCGGGGCGGGCGGTTGCGGTGCCGGATGGCCGGGGAGCGGGTAGTGCTCGGTGGCGGTTGCGTGACGGTGATCGAGGGCACGTTCCTGCTGCCTTGAGAGATTCCCTTGGCCATCGACTTCGCGCAGGCGGAACGGGGGTGAGGGGTGTCAGGCCGCCCCAAAATACCGACCACCCCGGCGAAGGCCGGGGCCCAGGTTCCGCCACGCCCTTAGCGCACCGAGCGATGCGTGGACGGCCAATGCACCTCGCCCCCTATAGCGCACTGCCACTGGACCCCGGCCTTCGCCGGGGTGGTCACGAAAGAGTGCCCGAAACGCTATTCCGCCGCAAGCAATGTTTCCGCCGCCTGCAAATCCACCGAGACCAACCGGCTGACCCCGCGTTCGATCATCGTCACGCCGAACAGCCGGTGCATCCGGCTCATCGTCACGGCATTGTGGGTGACGATCAGATACCGGGTGTCCGTCTCGCGCGCCATGCGCTCCAGCAATCCGCAGAAGCGGTCGATATTGGCATCGTCCAGAGGCGCGTCGACCTCGTCCAGCACGCAGATCGGCGCGGGATTGGTCAGGAACAGACCGAAGATCAGCGCCACCGCCGTCAGCGCCTGCTCGCCCCCCGACAACAGGGTCAGCGACTGGAGCCGCTTGCCCGGCGGTTGCGCCATGATCTCCAGCCCCGCCTCCAGCGGATCGTCCGAATCGACCAGCGCCAGATGCGCGGAGCCCCCGTCGAACAGCGTCGCGAACAGCGTCTGGAAATGCCCGTTCACCGCCTCGAACGCCGCCAGCAGTCGTTGCCGCCCCTCGCGATTGAGCAACCCGATCGAACCGCGCAGCCGCGCCACCGCCTGCACCAGATCCTCGCGCTCGGCGGCATTGGCCGCGCCGCTCGCCTCCAGTTCGGCCAGTTCCTGTTCGGCGACCAGATTGACCGGCCCGATCCGCTCGCGATCGGCGGACAGCTTGTCATGGGTCGCCGCCTCGGCCTCCGGCGAGCCGACACTGCCGCCATCGAAAGCCAGTCTCTCCGGCAGGACGGGCGCGGGGCAGGCGAAGCGTTCCCCCGACAGGCGGCCCAGTTCGATCCGGCGCTGATCGTGACTCTCCACCCGCGCCAGCGCCCCCGCGCGCATCTCTCGCGCCGTCGACAGCAGGGCATTGGCCTGAGCATGGGCGGCTTCGGCACCGCGCTGGTCGCGTTCGGCATCGGCCTCCTCCGCCTGGGTCCGCTCCGCCTCGGCCCGGGCGACGTCATGCGCGGCGGCGAGCGCGACGATCTCTTCGGCCAGTCGCTGGGGGCGATCGGCCAGCGCCGCCGCGTCGCGCTCCAGCGTCGCGGCGCGCGCGTCCATCTCGGCGATCCGCCCCGCCGCCTGCCCCGCGCGCTGGTTCCAGCCCTCCGCCTCCGCCCGTGCCGCCGTCAGACGGTCGCGGGTCTGCGCCAGGCTGCGCTCCAGCGTGGTCCGCTCCGACCGGGCCAGCGCAACCGCCGACCGCGCGAGCTGCGTCTCGCTCTGGAGGCGCGCCGTCTCCGCCGCGCTCGCCGAACCATCGGGCAGGGCGGCGAGTATCGCCTCGGCCCGTTCGCACTCCCCTTGTGCCTCGTCCGTCTCGGCGGCGATCCGCTCGGCACGGGCGAGGAGGTCGGTCCGTTGCGCGGACAGCCGCTCGATCACCGACTGGGCGCGATCCTCGGCGCGTTGGGCATCGCGCAGGCTGGCATCGGCCCGGGTCTGGAGCGTCCGCGCGCTGATGGCGTCGGCGCGGGCGCGGGCGATGCGGTCTTCGATCGCGGTCCGCGCCTCGGTCGCGGCCTGCACCGCCGCTTCCGCCGCCGGGCGCTCCGCCTGGAGCGCGGTCAGCCGGTTGCGCCGCTCCATCCGCTCGGCCGCCGCCGCGCCGCCGCCTTCGCCGACATAGCCGTCCCACCGCCGCAGCCGCCCCTCGCGCGTGACCAGCCCCTGCCCGACCGCCAACGCCTGCCCCAAGTCGGCGTCGCCCAAAAAGATCTGCGACAGCCGCCGGGCCAGCGCCGGGGGTGCCGCAATGCGCTCGCCCAGCGGTTGCGTCCCGACCGGCGCGGGGGGATCGTCCGCCGTGATGGGTGAGCCATGCCAGTCGGCGAGCGGCGTCTCCAGTTCGTCCCCCAACGCCGCCGCCAGCGCGCGCTCGAAGCCCGGTTCGGCCTGCACCTCGTCCAGCAACCGGTCGCCGCCCTTGCGCTGGGTCGCGCGGGTCAGCGCGGCCACCTCCGCCTCCAGCGCGGCGAGCGCGGCGATGGCCTGCGCACGCGCCGTCTCCGCCGCGTCGCGCTCGGCAGTGGCGGCGCGTTCGGTCTCTTCGGCCAGGTTCAGCGCGGCCCGCGCCTGCTCGGCGTCCGCCCGCGCGGTGGCCTGGGTCGTGATGGCGGCTTGGCGGACGGCCTCCTGTTCCGCCATATCGGGCAGCGCGTCGATGGCGGAGGCGACACCCCGCGCATCGCGTTCCGCCCGGGCATGGCGGCCCTGCGCGGCGGTCAGCGCGGCTTCGGCGATCCGGCGTTCGGCGGCCTCGGCGGCTTGGGCGGACAGCGCGTGGGCCAGCGCCACCTCGGCATCGCGGTTCTTCGTTTCCGCTTCGGCCAGCAGCGCGTCGAGCCGGGGCATCGCCTGCACCGCATGGGCGATGCGCGCGTCCAGATCCTCGCACTCCTCGCCCAGCCGCTGGATCGCGGCGGCGGCGTCATGCGCCAGCGCATCCTCGCGCGCCCGGTCCTCATCAATGCGGGTACGCGCGGCGGCCAGTTCCTCGATCCGGCGTTGCAGACCGTGGCGGCGGTCGCGCGCACGGGACAGGGCATGGCCCGCTTCGCTCAGCGCATCGCGTGCGGTCAGAGAGGCGGCCCGCGCCGTGGCGGCCCGCGCGACCGCCTGCTCCTGCGCCTTGGCGGCGGCGCGTTCGGCGGCGGTGGCGTCGGTCACCTGGCGCTCGGCGGCCTCGGCCTCGGTCTTGGCGAGGGTCGCCGCCGCCGCCGCGTCGCGCCAGCGGGCGAAGATCATCCGCGCCTCGGCCACCCGGATCTGGTCGGAAATCAGGCGATAGCGCTCCGCCGCGCGCGCCTGTCGCCGCAGGGTCGCGATGCGCGCATCCTGATCGGCGATGGCTTCGTCCAGCCGGGTGAGGTTCGCCTCGGTCGCGCGCAGCTTCCCCTCTGCGTCGCGGCGGCGGACGTGCAGTCCGGCGATCCCGGCGGCTTCCTCCAGCATCGCGCGGCGTTCGGCGGGCTTGGCGGCGATGACCGCGCCGATCCGGTTCTGGCTGACCAGCGCGGGCGAGTGCGCCCCGGTCGCGGCATCGGCGAAGAGCAGCGCGACGTCCTTGGCCCGCACATCGCGTCCGTCGATGCGATAGGCCGAGCCCGCCCCGCGCTCGATCCGGCGGACGATCTCGGTCTCGTCGCCGTCGCGCTCGGCCAGGATGGTGACCTCGGCAAAGTCGCGGGGCGGCCGGGTGGCGGTGCCCGCGAAGATGACATCCTCCATGCCAGCGCCGCGCATCGACCGCGCGCTATTTTCGCCCATCGTCCAGCGCAGCGCTTCGAGCAGGTTCGACTTGCCGCAGCCATTGGGCCCGACAACACCGGTCAGCCCCGGCTCGATGACCAGATCGGCCGGATCGACGAAGCTCTTGAAACCCGAAATGCGAAGCCGCTTGATCTGCACGGACCCGGTTGCCGTCCCCCGACGTCGATGGTGGTTATCGATAGCGTATGGGGACGCGTTGTCGAGGGGGCGTGGTATCCGGGTTGGGCGACGGATCGGCTTTCGCTCATCCCCAAAGGTGGCGCTGCCTTTTCGCGGGCCGTTCCCCATCGGGAGCGACTTCCGCACTCCCATGCGCCGGCTGAGCATGGCAGTAGGGATTATCGATGGGAGGGACTCATGACGTTCACGATAGACCCCATAGGGTATGTGCGGGGTGGTCGGGCCGATCCAATTGACGACGATTGGGGAAGCAGCCGAACCACGATCGAGTTGGACGCGGCAAAAGTCGAGGCTGACGCGCTGGCGGGGCTGGATGCGTTTAGCCATGCCGAGATCATCTTCTTGTTCGACCGGGTACCCGAACAGAAGATAGAGCGAGGCGCGCGCCACCCAAGAGGTCGCGAAGATTGGCCGTTGACCGGCATTCTCGCGCAACGGGGCAAGAACCGTCCCAATCGCCTCGGCGTGACTGTCTGCCATGTGTTGAGTGTTGAAGGTTTGCAGCTGGCCGTCGAGGGGCTGGACGCGATCGACGGAACGCCTGTGATCGACATCAAGCCGGTCATGCGCGAGTTCCTGCCTCGTGGTGAGGTTCGACAGCCAGAATGGGTGTCCGAACTGATGGCGGCCTATTGGTAGCCTCAATTCCGTTTTCCGATCGCCATCGGAAACCCCGACCATCTTGGCCGTTCGTGATCGGACAGCCATAGCATCGCCGTCAGGCGACATGCCTCCGGAGCGCCCCCGTGCTGACCATCGAAGCCATCGATCACATCGTCTTCAACGTCCGCGACGTGGAGGTGTCGGCCGAATGGTACGGCCGCGTTCTCGGCATGAAGCGGGTCGACGCCCGGTCTGACGGAGGTGAGCAGCGCACGAGCGTGGCGTTCGGGGGCAACAAGATCAACCTGCGTCCGATCGATGCGTCGCAGGAGGATTGGTTCACTGGCAAGGCGCCATCGGTCGGGGGGCAGGACCTGTGCTTCCTGACCGATCGTTCGCCGGAGGAGGTCGTCGCGCATTTCCGGTCCTGCGACGTGGAGGTCGAGTCAGGCCCGGTGACGAAGAGCGGCGCGCGGGGGCCGATTTGCTCGGTCTATGTCCGCGACCCGGACGGCAATCTGGTCGAGGTTTCGTCATACCCGTCATAGCTTGCCGCTAAGGCGGTTTCATCCGAACCGCGCCAACCCGAACGGCGTCACCGGCACCGCCGTCTCGCCTCCATCCAGCATCGCGGCCACCAACTCACCCGTGATCGGGGCGAGCGTCAGGCCGAGATGGTTGTGCCCAAAGGCATAGGATAGCCCCCGCGCCCCCGCGACCCGCCCGATCGCGGGCAGGTAGTCCGGCAGGGTTGGCCGCGCGCCCATCCAGGGCTGGGCGTCCTCGCCGATCGGCAGGCCGAGCGCGGCGATGTGGTGACGCAGGCGGTTCCACTTGGCGGGGTCGGGCGCGGCGTCGGCCCGGGCGAACTCGACGATGCTGGCGGCGCGCAGGCCCCCGGCAAAGCGGGTGACGATCATCGAGCGGTCCTCGAACACCACCGGGGGCAGATCGGCGGGCCAGTCCACGTCGGGCCCGGTCTGGAGGTGATAGCCGCGCTCGGCGATGATCGGGGCCTTCAGGCCGAAGGGGTGAAGGAGCGCCGCGCTTGCCACGCCCGCCGCCACCACGATCTGATCGGCGGACAGGCTGCGGTCGTCGCTCAGGCGGATTTCGCCGTCCCCGACCGCCTTGACGCGAGCGACGATGCGGGTGCCGCCATCGGTCAGGAAGCGGGCGGTCGCCGTTTCCGCCAGTCGCGTCGGGTCGGCGATCTGGCCGCTGCCCTCGAAGCGGATGCCGCCCGCGATGGGACTGCGGATACGGGCGCGCCAGTCCTGCAACTCCGCCTCGGTCAGCGGGCGAAAGCGCGCGGTGCCGGTGTCCGCCGCCCGCCAGTTCGCCAGCCCCCGTGCGGCACTTTCCGGGCTTTCCCACAGGACAACATGGCCGTGCGGGCGCAGCAGCTCGGGCGCGCCGAGGGCCGCGACATGCCGCTCCCAGGCGGGCATGGCCTGTGCCAGCAACCCCGCCAGCGCCCGATGCGCGCGCTCGTACCGGGCGGGGCGGGCGGCCTTCAGCAGGCGCAGCGAGAAGGGCAGCCAGGTCGCGATCTCACGCGGGGGCAGGGCCAGTGCGCCGCCGCGAAAGAACAGTCGCTTGGCAAAGCCGCGCACCATCGCGGGCGAGGCGATTGGCTCGGCCTGTTCGGTCGCGATATGGCCCGCATTGCCCCAGGAGGCGGCGCGGGGGCTCTCTTCCGCCTCGATCAGCGTCACGGCCCAGCCCTTGCGCTGGAGCGCCAGCGCGGTGGTCGTTCCGATGACGCCCCCGCCGACGACGATGACGGTGCGATGATCCGAGGGCGACATGCTATTTTCCGGCTTGGGCATGAGCCTCGTCATATCGTATACGGATTTCCTAGCAAGGGAATCCCGATGACGTCACCGACCATCCGCCACACCTTTTTCTGCATCGACGGCCATACGGCGGGCAATCCCGTCCGGCTGGTGGCGGGCGGCGCGCCGCTGTTGCGTGGGGCCAGCATGGCGGAGCGGCGGCTGGACTTCCTGGAGCGGTTCGACTGGATCCGCACCGGCCTGTGCTTCGAGCCGCGCGGGCATGACATGATGTCGGGCGGCTTCCTCTATCCGCCGTGCGAGCCGGACAGCGATGCAGCGATCCTGTTCATCGAGACGAGCGGCTGCCTGCCCATGTGCGGGCACGGCACGATCGGGATGATCACCTTCGGGCTGGAACATGGCCTGATCACCCCGCGCGAGCCGGGCAAGCTGAGGGTCGAGGTGCCCGCGGGCACCATCCATATCGAATATGAGAAGGAGGGCGCGAAGGTCACGGCGGTGCGTATCCGCAACGTCCCCGCCTATCTGGCGGCGGAAGGGATCGAAATCGACGTGCCCGGCTTTGGCCCGCTGACCCTGGATGTGGCCTATGGCGGCAACTACTATGCCATCATCGAGCCGCAGGGGGCCTATACCGGCCTCGACGATCTGGGCGCATCGAAGCTGGTGGAACTCAGCCGCACGATCCGCGAGCTGGTGCGCGCGAAGTTCGAGCCGGTGCACCCGCTCGAACCCTCCATCCGGGGGGTCAGCCATGTGCTATGGGCGGACAAGCCCTCGGCGGAGGATGCCGATGGGCGCAATGCGGTCTTCTATGGCGAGCGGGCGATCGACCGTTCCCCGTGCGGCACCGGCACCTCGGCGCGGTTGGCCCATTTGGCGGCGAAGGGGCGGCTGAAGGTCGGCGACCGCTTCGTCCATGAAAGCTATATCCGCAGCCGTTTCACAGGCCGGGTCGAGGCGGAAACCGAACTGGGCGGCCAGGCGGCGATCGTGCCGTCGATCCAGGGCTCGGCGATCGCGACCGGCTTCAACACCATTTGGATCGACCGTGAGGACCCGTTCTGGGCGGGCTTCACCGTGGTTTGAAGTGACTGGTCACGCGAAGTCGCGAAGTCGCGAAGGGTAATAGGGTTCGCGCGGAGACGCGGAGGGGCAGGACTCGCCGCGTCAGCCGCCCTACCTGTATTCCTCCCCTGCAAGGCATGGTGGAGGGGTGTCTCCGGTTGTGAGTGTGACCCAACTCTCCCGCCGGGACACCCCTCCGTCAGGCCTCCAGCCTGCCACCTCCCCTTGCAGGGGAGGAATGGGATGAATAGCGGTCCGTTGACGATTCCAAAGCGCGGCCGCGAGGGCCGTCATCTGGGAGTGTCAGGAATTTCGTGTGCGGGCGGGCGGATGAACATTACGCCGCCATGGCCCTGATGAAGCGTTCGCCGAAGATGACGGCGAACTGGGCCTTT
>NZ_JAXCMJ010000057.1:0-22060 GCF_038084995.1 Sphingomonas sp. 2378 | reverse complement strand
GGGCGGCGGTTCCAGAAGGACCGCCGCCCAATTTTTATGCTCAAACCTTTCGCCTGGCCGCTCCCCTCCCGCTTGCGGGAGGGGAGCGGCCAGGCGAAAGGTTTGAGCATAAAAATTGGGCGGCGGTCCTTCTGGAACCGCCGCCCTATCCGTCAACCCGAAGCTGCGCGTTACGCCGCCTTCAAATCCTCGAAGTCATCGGCATCGTGATGATCCATCCGCTCGCCCTTCATCAAGCGGCGCGGGGCGCTCTTGTACATCTTGAAGTCGTTGAACGGGTCGGTGACGATCTTGGTCGCCCAGACCAGCCCGGTTTCCAGATCGCGCTTCACCCAAAGCTGCATGACCCGCACCACGATCGCGCTGACGCCCAGGCCCAGCCAGCCGATGCCGACATGGCGCAGATAACCCATGAAGCCTTCGGGATTCTCCAGCGTCCCGAACAGCGTCGGCTGCACGAGCAGCACGAGCGGAATCGCGCCCCAGATGCCCATCAACACATATTTGCGGGTCAGATTGTATCCGACCTTGATCTCTTCCTTATGCTCATGCGTCGCCTTGTTCACATGGTCATAGCCCTTGGGCTCGAAGAAGAAATGGCCCGCCTGGCGGCTGGTCATCGCCACGCCCCAGGCGAGCAGGCTGGCCACCGCCGGGTCGATGAACAGCAGCACATAGGCGGTCAGGAAGGTGCAGGCGCTGACGAAGTGCAGGCTCTGATTGACCAGGCTGTGGTGATAATAACGGTGATCGTCCCACCGCTGTTCGGCGAGTTGCGCGCGGAAACCCGTCATTGGACTTGTCCTTGGAGGGAGGGCTGGCGCTTGGCGAAGCGGACCAGCGAGAAATGGCCGAGCGGGGGCAGGGGGCGGCTTTCGACCAGTTCCACATCGCCGCGCGTCGCGGCCCAGTCGGTATAGCGATGGAACGGAAAGTCGGTGCGGAAGCCCAACCGGCTGGTGATCGGCATCAGCGTCTTTTCGATCCGCCCACGAAGACCGTCGCCCGCGCCGACGCGCGTGGTGATGACGATCTCGCCACCGGGGCGGCAGATGCGGGCGAATTCGTCCAGCGCGCGTTCCGGGTTGGGGACGGCGGTGATGACGTACTGCGCGACCACCACGTCGAAGCTGTTGTCGGCGAATTGTAGCGCCTCGGCGTCGCCATATGCGATCTGTTCGACATGGGTGAGGTTGCCACGCTTCACCCGTTCGCGCGCCTTGTCCAGCATCGGCTCGGACAGGTCGACGCCGACGATGCGGTTGTCGCGCGAATATTGGGGGAGCGAAATGCCGGTGCCGACCCCGACCTCGATGATGCGCCCACCGATCCGCTCGGCGGCGACGATCGCGGCGGAGCGGCCTTGTTTGAAGACGGGGCCGAAGACCAGGTCATAGACAGGCGACCAGCGGTCATAGGCCTTGGTGACGCTGGCGGTACTCATCTGCGTTGCCATCGAAAGGGCATCCCGTAATGCGACGATGCCGTCCCTGTTCGCAGCGCGCGGTGACAATTTCGCGACAAATGCGGCGCTCCCTGCGAGATTTTCGCAATAACGCCATCAATATGTCATCGAAGATGCGCCGAACTGTCGCATTGTTCGTTTATGGGATAGAGTGGCGGCTGCTGTCCTGTGTGGCGCGATAGACTCTTGATCTGTTGCCTAGTCTTTAAAAGGTGGCTTACTGATGCTTGTCGATGCGACGTTTGCATCGGAAGCGCGGCTGTCGTCGCCGACAATCTATGTCGCCGCCAGCCTTCCAATCGTGACCCCTTCCGCGCGCGATTATCGCACGGTGCGTTTTGCCGATGGATAAGCGAAAATTGCTAGGAATCGGCAAATTTCGCCGGATCACAAAAACGTAAACCCCTGAAATCCGGCGTTTTCACTGTGTGGCATGACTAATGCAGTAACTCACATGCCGGGGTGATCCGGCTTCAGGGAGTTACCAACCATGCTACTGACATTGCTGATCGCATCGACCTTGTCCGCCGTAGCGCCGGGCCGTGAGCCCATGGCGTCGCCGACCGTCACCCTGGACACGGTCGCCGTGACGGCGGAAGGCGGCGCGTCGCCCGCCACCGTTTCGGCTTCGACCCGCTATTGCGTCGTCGAGACGCTGACCGGTTCGCACATCCCGACCAAGATCTGCCACACGGCGGACGAATGGATCGCCCGTGAAGGCCAGGTTCCGACCGGCCGCATCGCGCGCCGCTGATCCCCCCTCGAAAACCGGAGAATCCCGATGATGTTCGCTCTGCTCGCCACCGCCGCCGCTCTGTCGGCTCCGTCACCGCGCGACGATGTCGCCAAGCCCGCCCCGGCGCCCGTCGAAGCCGCCGCGCTGCCGACCGCGCCCGCTGCCGCCGCCAAGCCGACCCGCTACTGCTTCCTGAACGTCCAGGAAGATCACATCATGCGCGGCAAGGTCTGCAAGACGCGCAAGCAGTGGTTGTGGAACGGCGTCGATCCGCTCGACTATATCGGCCGCAACAAGTGAGGGGAAAGGGTGGGGGCCGCCCCGGTCGGGCGGCCCCGCCCGTCGTCCGTCAGCCCAGGTCGCGGGCGTAGATGTTATAGGTCTTGTTGATGTCGCTCTTGATGGTCTCGGCGATCGAGCGCATCCCCTGATTGTCGTCGAGGATCCAGCCGATCTCGCCGCGCGACGCGCCGTAACGCTGGATCGAGGCGCGGCGGATATATTCGATCATCATGAAGGCAAGCTGGCTCGCCATGCGCGACGACTGGAGTTCCTTGACCACCCCCATCAGGGGCACGCGCATCGTCCGCACCTTGGGCGCGCGCAGCCACAGCAGCAGCTTGGCCCAGCCGAAGGGGAGCAGGCTGCCCTTGAGCGGCTTGATCGCCTCGTTCAGGTCGGGGAGCGTGATCATGAAGGCGACCGGCTTGCCGTCCAGTTCGGCGATGCGGATCAGGTCGTTGAACACGATCGGCTTCAGCTTGACGCCGACATCCTTGATCTCGGGCGGGGTCAGCGGGATGAAGCCCCAATTGTCCGACCATGCATCGTTCAGGATGCTCAGGATGATCGCGGCCTCCTCCTCGAACTTGGCCTTGTTCACCTCGCGGACGCGGATGCGCTCGTTCTTCTCGCCCGACTTGATGATCCGCTGAACGATCGGCGGAAATTCCTGCGTGATGTCCAGCTCATAGGTGAAGAGTTGCTTGATGACGCCGTATCCGGCGGCCTCGATCCAGCCCTGATATTCGGGCCGCGCATGGCCCATCATGATGGTCGGGTCCTGATCGAACCCCTGGACCAGCAGGCCGGGCTCTTCCCAGACCGACTGCGACACCGGACCGATCGCGCGGGTCATGCCCTGTTCGCGCAGCCAGCCCTCGGCAGTGGACAGCAGCGCCCTGAACACGTCCTCGCTGACCGCGTCCATCAGGCCCCAGAAGCCGACGCCCGGCCCGAAGCCCTTGGACGGGTCCATCTCCAGTGCCAGCGTGTCGAGATGCGCGGAGATGCGCCCGACGACCTTGCCATTCTCCTCCGCCAGGAAAAGCTGCGCCTTGGCATGGCTGTACCAGCCATTCTTCTCCGGCGTGATCAGGCCCAGCGCCTCGCCCTTCAGCGGCGGAACCCAGTGCGGATCGTCCGCGTACAGGCCGAAGGGAAAGTCCACGAAGGTCTTGCGATCGCCCTTGGTGACGACCGGGCGGATGGAGAGCGGCATAGGCGGACGGTCCAGCGATGGATATGAAAGTCGTTTCCTAACCGTCTTGGTCGATCATAGCGAGTGAGGATTCCGTCATTCGTCGCCGTGGGAATGCCACCGTGTCGCCATTATATGGGGGCAAAGGATAGAGTTATGGAATCGACGCTTTCTTTCGAACGCGGCCCCGGTGCCGCCGCCGTCCCACGCCAGGCGCGCCTGCCGATCGCCGACGACAAGGCGATGCTGCGCGCCGCCGCCGAGATGACGCGCGACCTGATCGCACCGAAACCCCGGCTCTATTGGGCGGACATGGCGGGCAGTGCGCTGGTCGGCTATGCCGCGCTTGCCGTGGCGGTGACGGCGTCTTCGACCGGCGTGATCGTGGTGGCGTCGGTGGTCGCGGTGCTGGCGCTGTACCGTGCTCTGCTGTTCATCCATGAGGTCAGCCATATGAAGCATTCGGCGCTGCCGGGCTTCCGGACCGGCTGGAACGCGCTGGTCGGCGTGCCGCTGCTGACGCCCGCCTTCATGTATGAGGGGGTGCATAATCTGCACCATGCCAAGACGCGCTATGGCACCGCCGACGATCCCGAATATCTGCCGCTGGCACTGATGAAGCCGTGGACGCTGCCGGTGTTCATCCTGGTATCGGCGCTGGCGCCGCTGGGGCTGCTGATCCGGTTCGCGATCCTGTCGCCTTTGTCCTGGGTGATTCCGGGGCTGCGCAAAATGGTGGTCGAGCGTTATTCGGCGCTGGCGATCAACCCGCAATTCCGCCGCCGCATGCCCGAGGGCGAGGCGCTGGTGCGGTTCAACCGGACCGATGCGGCGGCGTCGATCTGGGCGATCGCGCTGGTGGCGATGGTCGCGACGGGAGTCATCTCGCTGCGTGGCTTCGGTATCGGTTTCGCGATCGGCTCGGCGGTTGCGGTGCTCAATCAGGTCCGCACGCTGGTCGCGCATCTCTGGGAGAATGAGGGCGAGCAGATGACGGTGACCGCCCAGTATCTGGATTCGGTCAACGTGCCGCCGCCCGCGCTGTTGCCGGGCCTGTGGGCGCCGGTCGGCCTGCGTTACCATGCATTGCACCACCTGCTGCCGTCGCTGCCCTATCATTCGCTGGGCGAGGCGCATCGGCGGATCAGCGCGGCGCTGGAACCGGATTCGCCCTATCACAAGGCGAGCTACAAGGGGCTGCCGGGGCTGGTGGCGAAGATCGGCCTGAGCACGATCCGTCGGGGGAAATAAGGTTTCGCTGCTGGGCGAAGGAGGGCGTGCGCTTCGACTTCGCTCAGCGTGAACGGGCGGTGGAGATTATGATACCCCCTACAGACCTCCGTTCAGCCTGAGCGAGGTCGAAGGCCAAGGCCAAGGAACTCCGCTCGCCAGACTGCATGCCTAGGGCGTGCACTTCGACTTCGCTCAGTGCGAACGGAGGTGGGGGTCTTCGGAAGTAAGTAGGTTACTCCTCCGTCCGGAACAGCACCGCCTCGCCGATCAGGAAGAACAGCAATATGGGCGCCCAAGCCGCAAGAAATGGCGGGTACGCCCCCAGATCACCCATCGCCATCGAGAAATTGTCGGCCACGAAATAGGCGAAGCCCAGCGCCATGCCGATCACCGCCCGGACGAACAGCTTGCCCGAGCGCGCGACGCCGAAGGCCGCGACCGCGCCAAGTAGCGGCATCAACACCGCCGACATCGGCGCGGACAGCTTGTGCCAGAGCGATCCCTCGAGCGACTTGGTCGGACGGCCCGCCTCGCGCAGATCGTCGATCGCGTTCGACAGCGCGCGGAAAGACAGACTGTCGGCATTGACGCTGGCCAGGGTCAGTTGCTCAGGCGTCACGCCGCGCCCGATGACCAGCGAGGGGATATTGGTCAGCTTGCCCGATGCCACCTCGAACCGGGTCGCGGGGCCGATCCGCCAGCCATCGCCGGCACGCTGTCCGCGCGGGGCCCGTACGATCGCCTGGAGGTTGCCGCCGCTGCGGTCGTAGAGCGTCACACCGCCCAGTTGCGTCCTCGGCCCTCGTCCCTGGATCAAGTCGACCGAGATCAGGTCGTCGCCGTCGCGCACCCACACATTGGCCCGGTCGCCGCTGTCGATGGGCAGGGGGCCATATTCGACCTTCTGCCAGGCGCTCAACGTCGCGCTGGCGCGCGGCACGATCCGGTCGTTGAAGGCGAAGCTCAGCACCGCGACGCCCGCACTGGCGATCAGCAGCGGCGCCAGCACCTGATGCGCCGACATGCCCGCCGCCTTCAGCGCGATGACCTCCGAATTCTGGTTCATCGTGAAGAAGGTCAGGATGGTGCCGAGCAGGACCGAGAAGGGCAGCAGAAAGGATATGATCTGCGGCGCACGCAGCGAGACATAGCGCCACACCTGCGCCTGCCCGTTGCCGGGGGCCGCCAGCACCGCGCCGGATTCGCTCAGCACGTCGAGCGTCTGGAGCACCAGCGCCACCGCGAACAGGATCGCGAAGGTGCGGATCAGGAACATCTTCGCCATGTAGATGGCGATGGTCCGCGACGGGAAGATGTTGGACAGGGTCATGCCGTCTGTCCCTTCTTGCGGCGGCGGCCGGGAAGCCAGCGGCCGATCGCCTTGGCCAGCTTCGCCACGCCCCGCTCCAGCGCGCCGATCGGCTGGCCGCCGGGTACATAGGCGGTCACATAATACATCCAGAGCACCAATCCGGCGAAGACGGTGAACGGCCCCCAGAGCGCCAGCGCGGGATTGACCCGGCCCAGCGCGCCGATATCGGCGGCATATTGGTTCACCTTGAAATAGGTGACGAGCATCACGATCGACAGGAAGACGCCGAGTGCCGAGGTCGATCGCTTGGGCGGGATGCCCAGCGATACCGCCAGCAGCGGCAACAGGAACATCGTCACCACCTCGACCACGCGGAAGTGGAATTCGGCACGGCTCCCGGCACGGGCCTCCGCGCTTTGCGCCTCCTGGCCGTGGCGGGCGAGCTCGGGCAGGGTGAACTCCAGATCGCGGCCCCCGCGCTGACGGAAATTGTCGAACTTGGGCAGGTCGATCGGCAGGTCATGGCTGGAGAAGGTCAGGACGCGCGGCGCCTTGAACTCCGGCCGGTTGTGGATCAGCGTGCCGTTGGTCAGGCGGAAGATGATGACATTGGGATCGTCGGTCGCCAGGAAGCGCCCGCGCTCCGCCGTCACGCCGATCCAGTCGCCCTTGGACGTGTTGGCATGGACGAAGATGCCCGACAGGTCGCGCCCGCTGTCGCGGCTCTCCTCGATGCGCAGCGTCATGCGGTCGCCCAGATGGGTGAACTCGCCGACCTTGATCGACGCGCCGAGAGCGCCGGTGCGCAACTCGTAGCGCAGGCCCTCATAATAATAGCGGGCGACCGGCTGGATATAGCCCACGATCGCCAGGTTCAGCGCCGCCAGCACGATCGCGTACATGTACGGTACGCGCAGCAGCCGGGTGTAGCTCATCCCCACGCCGCGCATCACATCCAGCTCGGACGAGGTGGCGAGGCGGCGAAAGGCGAGCAGGATGCCCAGCATCAGCCCGATCGGAATGCCCAGCCCCAGATATTCGGGCAGCAGGTTGGCGAGCATCCGCCACACCACGCTGATCGGCCCGCCCTCGGTCGCGACGAATTCGAACAGGCGGCGGATGCGATCGAGCACCAGCAGCATCGCCGAGATGAGCAGCGTCGCGAACAACGGCAACGCGATCAGCCGGGCCATGTAGCGATCGATCGACTTCATGCGGGGGACTTCATGCGGGGAACATCACTCGCGCGATAAAACGGCCATGGCTATACGAGGGCGGGCAAGGCGCGTCACCCCTTGTTTGCGGTTCGGGATTTTCGTGAAGGATTTGGGTGGGTTCGGTCGGGTCGAGCCGGAAATGGCAATGGCGGGATGTGCGCTTCGACTTCGCTCAGCGCGAACGGAGGTGGGGGCGTCGGGCCTTGTCCCTGCCGGGTGATCCTCACCCTCCGTTCAGCCTGAGCGAAGTCGAAGGCCACGCCCGAACGCCCGGCCCCGAACCGCTCAAGCCGCCGCGCAAACCGGCCCTTCCGCCACCCGCTTCAACGCCGCCGCCAGCGCGCGTTCCAGCCCGGCCAGGGTGAACGGCTTGCGCAGAACCTCATGCCCCTCGAACCCCGTCGCCTGCACATCGCCCGCAAAGCCGGTGACGAACAGAACGGCGATATCGGGATGACGCGGACGCAGGGTCGCGATCATCTCCGGCCCGGTCATGTGCGGCATCAGCACGTCGGACACGATCAGGCGGATACCGGGGTGCCGCGCGAGCAGGCCTTCCGCCTCGCGCGGGTCGCTACAGGCGATCGGGTCGTGGCCGAGTTCCCGCAACGCCCCCATCGTCGCGGCAAGCACGCGGGGATCGTCCTCGACCAGCAGGATGCGGAGCGCCTCCAGCCCCTGCGGTGACGGCGTCGCACTGGCCGCTTCGACGGGCGTAGGGGCCGCCGCCGCGACATGGCGGGGGAAATAGAGGCTGACCGTCGTACCCGCGCCGGGTGCGGTGCGGACCATGACATCGCCGCCCATCTGACCGACCAGCCCGAAAATCTGGCTGAGGCCCAGCCCCGTGCCCTTGCCTGCGGGCTTGGTCGTGAAGAAAGGCTCGAACACGCGCTCGGCGACCTCCGGGGTCATGCCAGCGCCCGTATCGGTGACCGACAGCATGACATAATCGCCCGCCGCAGCGCGGGGCAGGGTGTCGGTATCGACCCGGGTTTCGGCGGTGCGGATCGTCAGTTCGCCGCGCCCGTCCATCGCGTCGCGCGCGTTGACCGCCAGATTCAGTATCGCATTTTCCACCTGGACCCGGTCGCCGAACATCGCCCAGTCGCTGGTTGCGTCCTCCACCGTCACCTTCACCCCGTCGCCCAGCGTCCGGTCGAGCAGGTCGCGCATCCCGCTGACCAATTGGCGCGGGGCCAGCGCCTCGGGGGTGAGCGCCTCCTCGCGGCTGAACATCAGGAGGCGGCGGGTCAGCGCGGCGGCGCGGTGCGCGCCTTCGGTCGCGCTGTCGAGGTGGCGCAGGCTGACCTCACGGTCCTCGGCGCGGCGCGCCAGTTCCAGCCCGCCCAGCACGACCGCCAGCATATTGTTGAAATCATGCGCGATCCCGCCGGTCAGCTGGCCCAGCGCATCCATCTTCTGGATCTGGCGCAGCTTGGCTTCCTGCACCTTCAGTTCTTCGGTCGCGGTTTCGACGGCGGCGGCAAGTTCCTCGGCACGGGCGCGTTCGGCCCAGGCCTCGGCGCGCGCCTCCGCCCGCTCGCCCACCGTGCGGAACATCAGCCAGCCGAGCAGGATCGCGCCCAGCGCCAGCGCGATGCCGAAGATCACCAATCCCCCGGCGATGCGGTTGGAATGCAGCACCGTCTCCTGCGCCGCCGTGCTGCGCTGGTCGAGCAGGACCCGTTCCCCCTCGATCAGGGCGGTGAGCAGCCGGTTGATCTGCAACAGCGCCTCGGCCTGTCGCGCCTGGTAATAAAGGCCGTAAGCCTGACGGTTGCGATGATAGGTCGTCGACAGCGCGATGACCGACAGTTCCTCGCCGCGCGCCTCATAGGCCTTGCGCAATTGCTCGACGCGCCGTTGCTGGTTCGCTTCCTCGATCAGGATATCCAGCCGTTCGAGTTGCGCGCGTGCCAGATTCCATTCGTCGACGTAAAGCTGGCCCAGCTTGCTGTCGCCCGAGATGACATAGCGGCCCAGCGAGGCCTCCGACCGGGCGATCGTGCCCGCCAGGGTGCGGGCGAGGATCATCACCTCGTAACTGTGCCGCTGTCGCTCCAGCGCGCGGTCGCGTTCGCGATTGGCGTGGCCCAGCGTCACGATCAGCATGGCCAGCGTCACCGCACCGGCCAAGGCCATCGCGATCAGGGCAAAGGCCCGCCAGCGGCCGACCTTTCCGAGATTATCCTGCTCGATCACGGCCGTTACGCTATCCCAGCCACCGGATAATGCAAAGCCGGGCGCGACCGGGCGTCAGGCGATGACGCCGACCGCCCGCCCCGCCGCACCGAACATGCCCAACACCGTCTCGATCTGGGCGGGCGTGTGCTCGGCGCAAATGGAGCAGCGCAACAGGAAGGTGCCCGCCGGAGTCGCGGGCGGCCGCGCCATGTTGACATAGAGCCCGCCGTCGAGCAGCGCCTGCCACATCATCGCGGCCTGTTCCTGATCCTCCAGGATCACCGCGACGATCGCGCTGTCGCAATTCTCGGTGCCCAGCTTGAATCCCATGGCCTTCAACCCGCCATGCAGCGCACGGGCGTTGGACCAGAGCCGTTCGCGCTTCTCGTGCGCGGTCATCAGCTTGCGGATCGAGGTCGTCGCGGTCGCCACCACCGAGGGGGGCAGCGAGGCGGTGAAGATGTACGGACGACACGCCAGGCGCACCGCCTCGAACTTCGGATGGTTGGACACGACGAAGCCGCCGACCGTGCCGACCGACTTGGAGAAGGTGCCGACGACGAAATCGACCTGGCCTTCCAGCCCCTGCGCCTCGTACACGCCGCGCCCGTTGGGGCCGAAAAAGCCCATCGAATGCGCTTCGTCGACCAGCACCATGCACCCGTGCTTCTTGGCGACCGCGACCATCTCCTTCAACGGGGCGATGTCGCCCAGCATCGAATAGACGCCCTCCAGCACCACCAGCTTGGCGGGCTCCTTGGGAAGCCGGCCCAGCCGCTTGTCGAGATCCTCGACCGAATTGTGGCGGAAGCGGACGATCTCGGCATTGCCCTGCTGGCAGCCGTCATAGATGGACGCATGGCTGTCGGCGTCGAGGATGACATACTCACCCTTGCCCGCCAGCGTCGAGATGATGCCGAGATTCGCCATGTACCCGGTCGAAAAGACGATCGCGCCGGTCGTGCCGTAGAAATCGCGCAGCGCCTGTTCGACTTCCATATGGTCATGGAAGGTGCCGTTGAGCATCCGGCTGCCGTTCGTGCCCGAGCCGAACTTCTCCAGCGCTTCCTTGCCCGCCGCGATGACGTCGGCGTCGAAGGTCATGCCCATATAATTATAGGTGCCGAGCAGGATCGTGTCCTTGCCCCGGATCACCGCCTCGGTCGGCGACTTCACCTGTTCCATCACGATCGCGAAGGGATCGGTGACGCCCGAGTCGAGCAGCTTCTGCCGCTCGGCGATCAGGC
The DNA here is from genome assembly GCF_038084995.1 of Sphingomonas sp. 2378. Taxonomy (NCBI): domain Bacteria; kingdom Pseudomonadati; phylum Pseudomonadota; class Alphaproteobacteria; order Sphingomonadales; family Sphingomonadaceae; genus Sphingomonas; species Sphingomonas sp. 2378. The sequence continues at coordinate 11,183 of NZ_JAXCMJ010000057.1, read as the reverse complement.
CGTCGAACTTGGAGAGCAGGTCGTGCTCGGGGGCAACTTCCTGCGCTTCGGCGGGCAGGGCATGGGGTTGGGCAGCGGCTTCGGTCATGTCGGTGTCCGTTTGAAGGCGATCAGGCTTGCTTGAGCTTTTCGACCGCGTCGACCAACTGGCCGACATTCTCGATCTCGGCCTGCATGTTCATCGTGATGATGATCTCGAACTCGTCCTCGATCGCGGCGACGAAGTCCATCACGGTCAGGCTGTCCCACTCCAGGTCGCCCTGGAAGGTCGTCGCCTCGGTCAGCGTGACGCCCTTCTTGTTGAAGGGCGCGATCTGGGCCGCGACGGTGTCGAAAATGGCTTGGCGGTCGCTCATGATGATCCTTTCGAAGGGGCCAGTGGCACCCAAATGCGGCGGCTTTTCGACCGCGCCCATGTCGCTGCTATAGCAAGCCGTTGGCGCGATACCACCGTGCCGTGTCGGCAAGCCCCTTGGCGAGCGTTATGGCGGGTTCCCACATCGCCGGATCGGGCCGTTTGGCCGGGTCCGCGGTCCAGTCGGGATGGCAGAGATAGCCGACGCGGTCGGGCGTCAGCTTGGCCGCATGGCCCCGAAACGTTCGATCGATTTTTGCGCCCAGGCTCAGCAGGCCTTTGGGTAGATGCAGCGTCATCACCCGCCGCCCCACCGCCGCGCCCATGGCTTGGGCGAGTTCGGCATGGGTCAGTACCTGACCGTCATCGACCTCCATTACGCTGCGCGGGCCATCGGCGGCGACCAGCGTGGTCAGCAATCGCGCGAAATCCTCGACCGCGATCAGCGACAACCTGCCCGGCGGCGGCATGAGGGCGAGGCCCAGCTTGGCGGTGCGGAACACGTCCAGCCATTCGGTGTCGTGCGGGCCGTAGATTCCGCTGGGCCGCACGATCGTCCAGTCGAGGCCGCTGTCCGTCACCACATCCTCGGCCTGGCGCTTGGACCAGCCATAGACCGACAGGCCGGGCTCGCGCGCCGACAGCGAGGAGACATGGACGAAGCGCCGGATGCCCGCCGCCTTCGCCGCTTCCACCATCGCGCGGGTGCCGTCGATATTGCCCGCGACGAAGCCTTCGCGGTCGGGCGCGTTCACCACGCCCGCGATGTGCAGCACCGCCTCGGCCCCCTCGACCAGCGTGGCGAGGCTTTCCGGCTTGTCGAGCGCGCCCGCGATCCAGGTGATCCCGGCACGCGACGGCTGCGCACGGCGGGTCAACGCGCGCAACGACAGCCCTGAACCGGCGGCGCGATCCACCACCGCGCGACCGACAAAGCCGGTCGCTCCCGTCACGGCGACGATCACAGCAGGGCCAGATGATTGCGATGGATCAGCGCGGCGCGGGGCGCATGGCCCAATATCTCGGCCTGCTGGTCCGAGCGTGTGCCGATCAAGGCGCGCGCCTCGGTCGAATCATATTCGCTCAGGCCCCGTGCGATGGTGCCGGTCGGCCCTTCGACGGTCACGAGGTCGCCGCGCGCGAAATGGCCCTGCACGGCCGTCGCCCCCGCCGCGAGCAGGCTGTTGCCCTCCACCAGCGCCCTGGCCGCGCCCGCATCGACGCTAATCGCGCCACGTGCGGTCAGCCCACCCGCCAGCCACGCCTTGCGGGCGGGGGCGCTTTTTTCGGCGACGAACAGGGTGTGGCGCGCTGGCGTGGACAGCGGATGATCCACCCGCCCCGACGCGATGGCGAGATGCGCGCCCGCGCTGACCGCGATGCGCGCGGCGGCGATCTTCGACACCATGCCACCCGATCCCATGCCCGAGGCCGAGCCGCCATCGGCCATGCCGCTGACCGCGTCGATCCGCTCGACCCGTTCGATATGGCGCGCGGCCGGGTTGGTGTGCGGGTTGGCGTCGTACAGCCCGTCCACGTCGGACAGCAGCAGCACGCCGTTCGCGCCCGCCGCCTGGCCGACCCGCGCCGCCAGCCGGTCATTGTCGCCGAACCGGATTTCTTCCGTCGCGACGCTGTCATTCTCGTTGATGACCGGCACCACGCCCAGGCCGAGCAGCCGTCCCAGCGTCGCGGCGGCGTTCAGGTAGCGGCGGCGATCCTCCAGATCGTCGAGCGTCACCAGCATCTGCGCGGCGGTCAACCCTTGCGCGTGGAGCAGTTCGGCCCAAGCCTGGCTGAGCGCGATCTGTCCGGTCGCGGCGGCGGCCTGCGCATCCTCCAGGCTGGCCCGCCCGCCTTTGGGCAGGCCCAGCCGCCGCGCGCCGAGCGCAATCGCGCCGGAGGAGACGATCGCGATCTGCTGGCCTTGCCGCACGCGCGCGGCGATGTCGGCGACCAGCCCGGTCAGCCAGTCGCGACGGACCTCGCCCTCGGGCGTGACGAGGAGCGCGGAGCCGACCTTGACGATCAGCCGCTGGCAGTTGGTGGGAGGGAAGATCATTGGGGGGCTTTTAGGATTGATCGGTGGTGAGGGTCTCTGCGAGGCGTCTTTCCCTCCCCCATCCCCTCCCGCTTGCGGGAGGGGCGTGCTTGGGGCGAGCGGTCTGCCAAGAATCGCTCCCCTCCCGCAGGCGGGAGGGGATGGGGGAGGGCCGGGTGTCTCACCGAGCCCACCGCCCGATATCTCAGGACAGCGGCGACCATGTGATCTCGTCCTCGCCCTCATCGCCTTCGGGCACCGCATCCGGCCCCGGCCCGATCGCCTCGAGCAGCTTGTCGAGCACCCAGTCCACACCCGTCCCCGCCGCGCCCGATAGCGGGATCACATCCGCACCGCTCGCCTCGGCCAGTTCGGCCGACAGCGCCTCGATCAGTTCGTCGTCCAGCGTGTCGATCTTGTTGAGCGCGATGATATGCGGCTTGTCGACCAGCCCCGCGCCATAAGCCTCCAGTTCGTCGCGGACGATGCGATAGCTTTCCGCCACGTCCGCGTCATTGGCATCGACCAGGTGCAGCAGTACCCGGCACCGCTCGATATGGCCGAGGAACCGGTCGCCGATCCCCGCGCCGTCCGCCGCGCCTTCGATCAGGCCGGGGATGTCGGCGACGACGAACTCGCGCTGGTGATGCCGCACCACGCCCAGTTGCGGCCGGGTGGTGGTGAAGGCATAGGCGCCGACCTTGGCCTGTGCATTGGTGACCGCGTTGATGAAGGTCGACTTGCCCGCATTGGGCAGGCCGACCAGACCCGCATCCGCCAGCAGCTTCAACCGCAGCCAGACCCATGCCTCTTCGCAGGGCCAGCCGGTGCCGTGCTGGCGCGGGGTGCGGTTGGTCGAGGTCTTGTAGCTGGCATTGCCGCGCCCGCCATCGCCGCCGCGCAGGAACACGACACGCTGGCCGACCTTGGTGAAGTCGAGCAGCACCTCCTCCTTGTCTTCGGACAGGACCTGCGTGCCGACGGGCACCTTGATGACCAGATCGTCGCCGCCCGCGCCCGTGCGGTTGGAGCCCGAACCGCCGGAACCACGCGGCGCCCGGAAATGCTGGGTGTAGCGGAAGTCGATCAGCGTGTTCAGCCCGGCGACCGCCTCGAAGATGATGTCGCCGCCCTTGCCGCCATTGCCGCCGTCTGGGCCGCCATATTCGATGTATTTTTCACGCCGAAAGGACACGGCGCCGGGGCCGCCCGTGCCGGAGCGGACGAAAATCTTGGCCTGATCGAGAAAATGCATGGCGCCGCCTTTACCCTTGACCGCGCCGACTGACCAGCCCGCCGGATCAGGCCCGCGCGATCAGGCGACGAGCGTGGCTCCACCGCAACGGACGCCGTTCACCGTCACATCGGCCTGTCCGACATGCATGCCCAGCAGGTCGGTCAGGCTGTTGATCAGCAGGTCGAGCGCGGGCGCGACCGATGCCAGCGCCGCGCCGACCGTGCCGGTCAGTCCCGACAGCCCCAGGCTGAACGGCTCCAGGGTCAGGCTGAGCTTGCCGATCAGCGAGCCCGCTATGCCCTGCATCGCCGAGTTGGAGGTGACGGTGCGTGGCGTGGCGTTGGCGATATCGGCGGTGTTGAACGTCAGGCGCTGCCATGCGCTGTCGCTCGCCAGGTCGATACGGGCATAGGCCATGACCTTGACCAGCGTCACCTGGAGCAGCGCCACCGGGCCGGTGATGGGCGACCGGCTCATGTCGCCGAAGCGGCTGCGATCGATCTGGGCGATGGCGACGGTGCCGGGTGAGGGGAGTGCGTCGATCGTCACCGTCTGCCCCGTGCCCGAGCAGGTGATGCCGTTCAGCCTGGCCTGTGCCGCCGCCGTCTCGACGAAGAGGGGCAACTGGATATTGGCGAGCAGCGGCAGGCCGATCTGGGTGTCGATCAGCATCCGCTGCTGCGCGGTTCGCACGATGGTCGATCCGTCCTGCGCCACGGCCAGCCAGGGCGAGTTAGCCGGGCGCTCGCCGATCGCCAGCAGCACCCTGGTCGACAACAGCCCCGGCACCGATGCCCCCAGGTCGAGCGAGACCTGCCGCTGGCCGTTGGCGATCGACAGCGACTCGCGCAGCATCGAATAGGCGTCCATCGCGATCAGGTCGCGCGACGAGGCCCTAGTCAGGTCGCCAAGCGGCCCCAGATCGATCAGGCGGCTGAGTGGCACCTTCGACCCCGGCACCCGCAGCGACAGGTTGCGGAGCAGCGTCGCGGTGCCCGCATTGCCGGTGGCATCCGCCATGGCGCCCAGCAGGGTCGGCAAGGTCACGTCGGCGGCCAGGATCGTGTCGAAGCTGGCGCCCGTCAGGCCGATCCGCGTCCCCAGCGATCGGGTCATCCGCAACAGGTCGATCCGCCCGCCGACCAGTGCCTGATAATCCATGAAGGACAGCGACAGGTCGCTGCCCGCCAGCCCGTTGAGCACCGCACCGGGCAGGCCGCCTTGCACGTTGAGCAGTCGCGTACCCAGCGAGAAACCCGCCAGATCGATCCGCCGCGCCACCGCGTCGGCGGCGACGGGGCTGGTGTTCCTGCCGGTCAGAACCCGACCGAAGAAGAGGGGCACGGGTTGGCTGAGAACCACGCGGATCGCACCGGCATCGCTGCCGGCGATGAAGCGGCTGGCGGGGGGCACGCCGGGATCGGCGCTATAGCGGCCCGGCACGATGCTGGTGGAGACATTGGCAAGGCCGGTGGCGGCGACGATACGGGCGATCGCCTCCGCTCGCCGGTCGGGGGCGGAGGCGGCGGCGGCGAGTGCGGCTTCGTCGGCGACGCCTTGCAACCGGCGCTGCGACAGGGTCAACATGCCGATATCGATCCCCATCGCGGCGAAGCCGATCATCGCCATCGCCGCCAGCGCGGTCAGGATGCTGACGCCGCCGCGCTGATCCCGCCACAGCGCCGACATCACAGCCCCCCGATCATCGCGACGCCCTTGGCCTTCAGGACCCGAGCGGGCATGGGCACGAAGGGCAGGTTGAGCAGCGGATCGGCGGAGGCGTCATAGCGGATCGACACGGTGATCAGATTGTCCGCCTCCGACGTGTCGACCTGGCCCCGGTCCCGGCGCAGCACGCTGGTCGCGTCGAGCACCCGCAATGCGGTGTCAGTCGCGATGCTCTTGCGCTCCGCGGCGTCGATGCCGGCCAGCGACGCGCGCGCGGCGTCGTTGGCGGCCTGTTGGACGAGATGCGCGGTCAGGAAATAATCGCCGAAGCCGACGATCCCCATCAACAGCGCCAGCAGGACGGGCAGGGTCAGCGCCAGTTCCACCACCGCCACGCCGCGATGGTCGGGGGGCAACCCGGCCAGCCGCTTCGGCTGGCGGGACAGGGATAGGATGATGGACTCGGCAGGGTTACGCGCCACCGGGATAATCCCTCGAAACAGACTGGCTGCTTCACCAAAAAGGCCTGAAATCTTAGCAAGTACCTAAAATCGCGTATGTCGCCCGCGTAATTTGACGATTGGGCGGAACAGTGATCGATATGGTCTTTTTCGGCTTTCCTTGAGGCTTTCCAACTGATCGAAACGGTTAGATCGATTTTCGGATGTTGGTGTTGCCGGGAATGAAAGGCTTCACGGCTGGTGCGAGTCGCGCGATCGGATATGGCTCCGCCAACCTATCAGCGTTTGCCGCGCGCCCGTTTCTCGGGCGGGAGGGGCTGGAGGTGCTTCGACCCGCACGGCAAGTTCATGACATGCCATCCCCGGCGAATGCGACATCTCCGCAAAAAATTCGGCACGTGGTCCCGGTCCGATCGACATTCAGGCCGCACCGCCTTCCACCTTCCCTTCCGGGAAGGGATAGGACGAATGTCGATTGACCCCGGAGTCATGCACAACTCGGCGGAGGTCGGGTCCGATCGAGCGATGATTTTCGTGGCTTCCGAACGTCTCCCAACGGAATCGGCCTTCGCCAGGAGGGGGGGGGGGCAGGCCGGCGGCCTCAGCCAAACCCCCTATCACCACTTCCGCGCCACGAACCGGGCTGGCCTCCTCCGATCAGGCGGCGAGCGGCATGGCCGGATTTCGCTCGCCGTCCAGGTCGAGCGCGTAATGGATGCTGGGCGACAGGCCGCTGCGCCCCGCCGAGGCCCGCGCCATGCGCCGTCCGGTCGGGCGGAAGCCCAGCTTGGTCAGGACATGACCGGAGGCGGGATTGTCCGCGAAATGCCACGCGCCCAGCCGATCGATGGGCAGCGCGTGTCGCGCCATGTCGATCACCGCGCGACCCGCCTCGGTCGCATAGCCCCGTCCCCACGCGGACGGCGTCAGCCAATAGCCCAACTCATGCCCCGTATCGCCCGCGATGATCGCGATCCCGCCGATCAGCACCGGCGGGCCCTCGCGATCCAGCGCGGTGATCAGGAACCGGGGTTCTGTCGCACCACGCGGCTGGGCCAGCCACCGTTCGGCATCGGCGTGGCGATAGGGGTGGGGGACCCGTGCCACCATGCGGGCGATCGCCTCATGCCCGATGGCCTCGACCAGGGGGGCGGCATCTTCCGGCCAGGCTGGCCGCAACAACAATCTTTCCGTCCGCGCGAACATCACTCGACAACTCCTCGTCGCGTCGGCCGCGACTTGCCACGTCCGGATGACGGGACGGAGACAGGCGGACCGAAGCGGTTGGAGGGAGCACGAAAAAAAAGGGAGCCGGGGTGACCCGTCTCCCTTTTTTGCTGGTTCCTGCGCGGAACCCGGGTCACCCTGGTGGGCAACCCGGCGCGGTTGCCCGATTATTCGGCCGCTGCGGCCAGTTCGACCGAGCAGAATTTACGGCCCAGCTTGCCCTCGTGGAACGAGACGCGACCATCGACGAGCGCGAACAGGGTATGGTCCTTGCCCATGCCCACATTGCGACCCGGATAGAACTTCGTCCCGCGCTGACGCACGAGGATGTTGCCGGCGATGGCTTCCTGGCCACCGAACTTCTTCACGCCAAGGCGACGGCCGGCCGAATCACGACCGTTGCGCGACGAACCGCCTGCTTTCTTATGTGCCATTGCGAACTACTCCTGGATTTCGTTGGGGTGGCGCGGCTGAAATTCAGGCGCCGACCGACACGATCTTCAGGATCGTGTGCTGCTGACGGTGGCCGTTGCGACGACGATAGTTGTGGCGACGGCGCTTCTTGAAGACGATGACCTTGTCGGCCTTCGCCTGCGCGATGATCTCGGCGGCGACCGTGATGCCGTCGACCGCCTTCAGCTCCGAGCCTTCGCCCGCCAGCAGAACGTCACCCAGCGTCACCGACGCGCCGGCTTCGCCCTCGATCTTCTCGACGACGATCTTATCTCCGGCGGCGACGCGATACTGCTTGCCGCCCGTGCGCACGACTGCGAACATGGCTCTTATCACTTCCCAAATGCATGGCTCCCGCGCGGGAATGCCCACCGGGAAAGAAAGGCCAGCTAGGCAAAGGTGGCCGGATTGTCAACCAAGGATTCGATTCCCCCTTTAGTTGACAGTCAGGCAGCTATCGCTGCCCGGTAATCAATGCCGGTGTTCGCGCCGCAACAGATAGCGTCCGTCGGCATAGCCGGTGAACAGGCCGTCGATGGCGGGATGCTCGATCGGCTCGTCGCTGTCGTCGTGCAGCAAATTCTGCTGGCTGACATAAGCGACATAGCTCGATTCGGCATTCTCCGCGAGCAGGTGGTAGAAGGGCTGGTCCTTGGCCGGACGGATCCGTTCGGGGATCGCGTCATACCATTCGTCGCTATTGGCGAAGACGGGGTCGACGTCGAAGATCACGCCGCGAATGTCGAACATGCGGTGGCGCACCACCTCCCCGATCGCGAACCGCGCGGTCGCGACGATCGGCGCTTGCGCTTCCTGGCTCGGGGGCTGGGGGAGGGTGTCGGTAGGGTCCATGGACCTGATTTAATGTCTTTGTCGCGTCGCACAAGTTTAGGCGCTTGCAATGGATAAAAAGCTGATCTAGGAGCGCGCCTCCAATCGATCAGCCCCATGCGGACCAGTGCCGCTACGGATCGTCCTCGCGGAGAGGTGGCAGAGTGGTCGAATGCACCGCACTCGAAATGCGGCGTACCGGCAACGGTACCGAGGGTTCGAATCCCTCCCTCTCCGCCACTTACCTGACATGCCTGCATGAACCGATCCCGACGCGGCCCTTCGCCACCGCCGGTTGCCCGCTTTCTCGCGAGGCGCAGGGGGAGCGGTGCGCGCGGTTCGGACGCGAAATTAAGGGTTTAGCGTCGCGACGCTATCCATCCTTCCCCTTGGCAAGGCGGCGCGTATCGGGGAAGGTGCCCCGAGCCGGTGGAAAGGGGAGAGTGGATGGCGGTGCGGGGGATGATGTTGGTCCTGGCGATGCTCTCCGCCAGCGCCTCGGCACAGCGGGCGACGGTCGACGATGTCGATCCGTTCATCGGTACGGGTGGCGAGGGGCACACCTATCCCGGCGCGGTGGCGCCCTTCGGCATGGTCCAACTGTCGCCCGATACCGATACCCAGTGTGCGCTGCGCGAATGCTACGCCCATGCCGCGGGGTATCGCCATGACGACCCGACGATCCAGGGGTTCAGCCACACCCATTTCTCGGGCGCGGGGCATTCGGACCTGGGCGATCTGCTGGTCATGCCGGTGTCGGGCGACAACGTGCCGATGGACCCCGGCACAATCGACAAGCCCGGCTATCGCTCCCCTTTCCGGCACGAGACGGAGGAGGCGCGGCCCGGCTATTATGCGGTGACGCTGGACGGGCCGGGTGTCCGTGCGGAGATGACCGCCGCGACGCGGGCGGGGGTGCATCGCTATCGCTTCCCCACGGGCAAGGCCGCGCATCTCGTCATCGATCTCCGGTCGTCGCTCTATGATTATCCGGGCAAGATCCTGTGGTCCGGGCTGCGGCTTCGTCCCGACGGCACGTTGACCGGGTTTCGCGAGACCCGGGGTTGGGCGCCGGGGCGCAAATTCTTCTTCGCGATGCGCTTTTCCGCGCCGCTGACAGGCCATGCGCTGGTCAATCGCGAGGCCGACGTGATCTATAAGGGCTTTCAGGGGCCGGGACGGGGCAGCGATGCGGTGGCGGAGCGGCTGGGCCGCGCGCTGATGGCGCGGCTCGACTTCGGTACGCTCGACACGCCGCTGGAAGTGAAGGTCGCGATCTCGGGCGTGGACGAGGCGGGGGCGATCGCCAATCTCGACAGCGAGCCGGGCGGCTTCGATGCGATCCGCGACCGGACCCGGACCGCATGGACCCAGGCGCTGGGCGCGGTCGAGGTGGAGGGGGCCGCGCCGATGCGGCGCATGGTCGCCACCGCGCTCTATCACAGCCTGCTCGCTCCCAGCGTCTGGAGCGACGGCGACGGTCGCTATCGCGGGCCCGACGACCAGGTGCACCGGGCGGAGGGTTTCACCTTCCGCTCGACCTTCTCGCTCTGGGATACGTTCCGCGCCCAGCATCCGCTGCTGACCCTGATCCAGCCGGAACAGGTCAATGCCGAGATCGTCCGCTCGCTGATCGCCAGCCGGGAGGCCAGCCCCGATGGCATATTGCCGGTGTGGCAGTTCCATGGGCGCGAGACCTGGACGATGATCGGCTATCACGCGGTCCCCGTCATCGCCGATGCCTATATGAAGGGCATTCGTGGGTTCGATGCGAATGCCGCGCTGGACGCGATGGTCGCGAGCGCGCGCTATGCGCCCTATGGCGGCCTGGGCGAGTATATGAAGCGCGGCTATGTCCCGATCGACCGAGAGCCGGAGGCGGCGTCCAAGACGGTCGAATATGCCTATGACGACTGGGCGATCGCGCGCATGGCGGCGGCGATGGGGCGGGGCGATATCGCCGCCGACTTCGCGAAGCGCGCGGGCAACTGGCGCAACAGCTTCGATGCGAAGGCGGGTTTCCTGCGCGCGCGCAAGGCCGATGGAAGCTGGCGTGTGCCGTTCGATCCGACCGCGATCAACTATGGCTCCGATTATACCGAGGGCAATGCCTGGCAATATAGCTGGTTCGTGCCGCAGGATCAGGCCGGGCTGTTCCGGACGATGGGCGGCGACAAGGCGGTGGTCGCCAAGCTCGACCGGATGTTCGACTATGACAATTCAAAGCTCGACTATAGCCATGCCGAGGATATCGCCGGGCTGATCGGCCAATATATCCATGGCAACGAACCCAGCCACCATGTCGCCTATCTCTACAGCTATGCCGGGCAGCCATGGCGCACGCAGGAACGGCTGAAGCAGATCGTCGACAGCCAGTATAAGCCGACGCCGGACGGCCTGTCGGGCAATGACGATCTGGGCCAGATGTCGGCTTGGCTGGCGTTCACGGCGCTGGGTTTCTATCCGGTCACGCCGGGGACGAACCAATATGTGATCGGCCGCCCCTTTCTGAACCGCGCCGTGCTGAACCTGCCCAACGGCAAGCGCTTCACGATCACGGCGGAGGGCTTGAGCGATACCCATCGCTATGTCGGATCGGTGCGATTGAACGGAAAGACGCTGACGCGCGGATTCATCCGGCATGAGGAGATCATGGCGGGTGGGACGCTGGCGTTCGAAATGACGGCGCGGCCCGATCGGGCCTGGGCGGTGGCGTCGAAGGATCGGCCTTATTCGATGAGCCGGTGAGAGCCTTGCGGGATAGGCCGAGCCCGTTGGTTGGTCTGCTGCCGTCTGCGAGGAAGAGCGAACGCATCCGCCTTTCCTCTCCCCTCCCGCAGGCGGGAGGGGGTGGGGGAGGGCCCTCTCCACTGGGCGGCGTCGCCCGGGGCCGGGCCCCCACCCCAAACC
>NZ_JAXCMJ010000056.1:0-22221 GCF_038084995.1 Sphingomonas sp. 2378 | reverse complement strand
GTGTCGCCACCCGCTACGACAAACTCGCCGCCAACTTCCTGTCAGGCGTCGCCATCGCAACCGCCCTCGCCTTCTGGCTCTGATTGAGTCTCAGCCCTACCCTATGCCCGCTGGAACAACCATGACCAACATCCTTCTCGTGACGTCGAGCCCGCGTGAGGCCGAGAGCCTGTCCACCCGCTTCGCAACCGAGATCGCCGAGGGTCTTCGGACCCGTTCGGGCGGTACGCTCGTCACCCGTGACCTTGCGGCGGCCCCGCCCCCGCATATCGGCCCGGCCTATATCCATGGCCGTGTCGCGACGCCCGAGGCTCGCACACCCGAGCAGGCCGACGCGGTCGGCCTGGCGCAGGCGCTGGTCGAGGAGGTCAAGGCCGCCGACATGATCGTCCTGGGTTCGGGCATGATCAATTTCGGCCTTTCGTCGCAGCTCAAGGCCTGGTTCGATCACATCACCTGGCCGGGTGTGACCTTCGGCTATGGCGACGCTGGTCCGGAAGGGTTGCTGACCGGGAAGAAGGTCTATCTGGTTGCGGCCGCAGGCGGCGTCTTCTCGGACGGGCCCTGGGCCCCCTTCGATTTCCAGACCGGCTATCTGCGCCACCTGTTGGGCTTCATCGGCCTGACCGACGTCGAAATCATCCGCGTGGAGGGCACTGTCTTCGGACCCGAGGCCGCCAAGGCAGCCATCGCCGCCACCGAAGCCCAGCTTCGCTCGGTTCTGGAAAAGGCCGCCTGAAGGCGGTGCCATGTCCCCCGACCTATGAACCCAAAGGAACCAGGCGATCGAATTCCCTTCCCCGGATTGCCTGCCTCACCGGCTTTTAGTAATGATGTGCAATATCAATATTGACGTTGAAGAGGCGAGACCATTCATCCGGGGCATATCGACCTGAATTTGCTGGCGACCCTGGCGGTGCTCCTCCAGACCCGGAGCGTCACGGGGACCGCCCGGCGGCTGGGGCTGAGCCAGCCGACGGTCAGTCGTTCGCTGGCAGAATTGCGGCACATCCTCGACGATCCTCTTCTGGTCAGGACCAGCGGCGGGATGCAGCGGACCCGGCGTGCCGAGGGGCTGGTCGGTCCCGTCGAGGAATGGCTCGCCTCCACCAGTGCCCTGCTCCATGCGCCCAGCTTCGCGCCGGACACGCTGGAGCGATGCTTCCGGATCGCCTCGACCGACTATGGCGTCCTGACGGTGATCGCCCCCGCACTCGCGGCGATCACCGCCGAGGCTCCGGCGGTCACGATCGACATCGTGCCGTTCAGCCCGGACATGATGCAGAAGCTCGCCTCGGGCGAGATCGACCTGGTCGTCTCGGGCCTGCCGGCGGAACGGGATACGGTCCCCAGCCGCGCGCTCTTCTCCGACACGTTCCGCTGCATCATGCGCCAGGGTCATGCGCTGGCGGGCCGGGACTCGCCACTGCCGCTCGATGATTTTTTCGCCTGGCCGCATATCGGCGTGGTGGTCGGCGACATGGCCGTCGACGGGGTCGAACACCGGCTGGGCAGCCGCAGCGCCGAGCGGCGTATCACGGCCCGCTTGCCCTATTTCCATGCCGCCCCCGCACTTCTGGCGGGCAGCGACGCGCTGATGACCCTGCCCAGCCGTGCGGCCGCGCGCTTCGCCGACAGCCATGGTCTTGCGATCCGACCCGCGCCGGAGATGATTGCCCCGCTCGACTATCGCCTGCTCTGGCATCCACGCAGCGCACGCGACCAGGCGACCCAGTGGCTGGCCGACCTGCTGGCCAGGCATTGCGCATGATCGGGGTGAATAAGCGTTATTCGCATTTCGCGTCTGGCCGGTTCCCAACCCAGACGGCATAGGGCTGCGAACGACTTGCAATAGCAAGCGTGAAAACGGGAACCTCCATGCCGACCATCGCAAACCGCTCGACCGCGGCGCTCATCGCGCTCGCCTGCTCCACACCCGCGCTCGCCGCCGGTTCGGAGCCGACACCCACCGAACAGACGACCCGCGCGGATGAGATCGTCGTCACCGCCTCGGGCGGGCGCGAGCAACAGGTGAAGAACGCGCCCGCCTCGATCAGCGTGCTGACCCGCGAGGATCTGGACCGGCTGCCTTACCGCGAGGTCACCGATGCGCTGCTGGAGATTCCGGGCGTCACCGTGACGCCGGGCGAGGGCAATAGCCGCGATATCTCGATCCGCGGCATGGCCCCGCAATATACGCTGATCCTGGTCGACGGTAAGCGCCTGTCGAGCCGCGAGACCCGCACCAATGGCGGCAACATCTCCGAAGGCGGACAATTGCCGCCGCTGGAGGCGATCGAGCGGATCGAGGTCGTGCGCGGCCCGATGTCCTCGCTCTACGGATCGGACGCGATGGGCGGCGTGGTCAACATCATCACCCGCCGGATCGCCAAGACCTGGCGCGGCAGCGCGCGCGTCAACGGGACGATGCAATTCGGCTCCGACTATGGCAATGTCGGCGACGGCAATTTCTACCTGTCCGGCCCGATCGCCGGATCGGTCGGCATCCAGTTGCAGGGCGCGGCGACCCGGCGTGCCGAGGACCGCGTCATCGGCGGTTCGCCCGAGCGTCAGGACGAGAGCTTGGCGGGCAAGATCGGCTGGAACGCCGGACCCGATCACAGCTTCCTCGCCGAACTCGGCTATTATCGCCAGACCGTGACGACGACGGCGGGCAAGACGGTGGCGACCAGCGCGACCGTGCCGGTCGGCACCGAGACGATCCAGTCGCAACGGCGCGCCGTCGGCTCGATCAGCCATAGCGGCCGCTGGGGCTTCGCCACATCGGAAAGCTATCTCCAGCTGGAGGATGCCAAGAGCATCCAGGACGGCAAGCAGATCAAGAACCTGGTCGGCCAGTCGATCTGGATGGTGCCATTGCCGTCCAACTCCCTGAGCGTCGGCGCTTTCTATCGCCATGAGGACCTGACCGACACGGTCGGCAACCTTCTGGCGGGCTCGACCCGCGACGGCGCGCGGCGGCGGCAGATGGCGTTGTTCGCGGAAAACGAGCTGACCCTGCTGACCGGGCTGCGGCTGACCGGCGGGCTGCGCATGGACGACGATCAGCAATATGGCACCCACTGGACGCCGCGTATCTATGGCGTGTGGGAGATCGACCGCGCCTTCACGCTGAAGGGCGGCTATTCGCAGGGCTTCCGCGCGCCCAATCTGCGCCAGACCCTGGCAGATTGGGGCCAGTCGAGCCGGGGCGGCACCATCTATGGCAATCCCGACCTGTCACCGGAAACCTCACGCACCGTCGAGGCCGGATTGCTTTATGACGGCGGCGCGGTGCAGGCGAGCCTGACCGCCTATGACACGCGGTTCAACGACAAGATCACCCGCGTCACTTGTCTGGCCGCCAATGCCTGGTGCACGGGCGAGCCGCTCAGTTCGATCGGTCGTCCGCCGACGACCTATGTCAATGTCGACCGCGCCAAGGTGCGCGGGATCGAAGCGACGGTGGATGTCCCGCTGACCCGGACGCTGCGGCTGAACGCGACGGGGACGCTGACCGATTCCGAGCAGCTGAGCGGGGCCAATATCGGTGCGGCGCTGAACGACACGCCCAAGCAGCAGGCCAGCGCCTCGCTCAACTGGAGGCCGAACACGCGGTTCAGCGGCTATGTGCGCGGCATCTTTCGTGGCAAGGAGGCGATCACCGAGGCGCAGATCAGCGGCAATGCGACCGTCGCCCCCTCCTATACGACCGTGGACATCGGCGCGTCCTACAAGATGACGCGGCGCTTCACCCTGCACGGCGGCGTCATGAACCTGTTCGACAAGCGGCTGACCTTCGAGCGGTTCGGCTATGTGATCGATCCGGCGCGGGTCTGGATGGGGATCGCGGCGCGCTTCTGAGCCATGACGGAAAAATCACTTCTGCAAGTCGCTCGCAATAGCTAAGACGGCTGTCGACCAGCACCGTGCCGCAAGGACGATTCCCTCTCGATGCCCGACCGACCGACCCCTTCCACCGCCGCCCGCACGCCACGCCCGCCGCGCAAGGCACGGGCGATATGGCTGCGACAGCTTCATACCTGGCACTGGATCAGCGCGGCCCTGTCGCTGACGGGGATGATGCTGTTCGCGGTGACCGGGCTGACGCTCAACCATGCCGCGTCGATCGGGGCGGAGCCGCGCGTGACCCAAGGCGGCGGCGTGCTGCCCGCCCCCCTGCTCGGCCAGTTGAAGGGCCCGCATGACGCCAAGGCGCCCCTGCCCGACGCGGTGGCACGCGCGATCGCGGACCGATACGCGCTCGACCCCAGCGGCCATGCCGCCGAATGGTCCGGCGAGGAGGTCTATGTCGCCATGCCGTCGCCCGGCACCGACGCCTGGGTCAGCATCGACCGGAGCAATGGCCGGGTTTCGACCGAGACGACCTGGCGCGGCTGGGTCTCCTATCTCAACGACCTGCACAAGGGTCGGAACACCGGCGACGCCTGGTTCTGGTTCATCGACGCCTTCGCGGTCGCCTGCCTGATCTTCACCCTGACCGGCCTGCTGCTGCTCCAGCTTCACGCCAGGCATCGACCATCGACCTGGCCGCTGGTCGGTGCCAGCCTGGCGATCCCGGTCCTGCTCGCCCTTTTCCTGATTCATTGAACGGAGGACATCCATGTTCAAAGCCCCGCTGATCGCAACCGCCATCCTTGCCGTGCCCACCGCCGCCAGTGCGGCCAGCACGGTGAGCGTCACCATCCCGCGCCTGAACGTCGCCGAATATCACCGTCCCTATGTCGCCGGATGGCTGGAGCCCGCAGGCGGCGGTGCGGCGCGCACCCTGTTCGTCTGGTATGACGTCCGCAAGGCGGGGGCGGAGCCGGGGACCAAATGGCTCGCCGATCTGCGTAGCTGGTGGCGCAAGGGGGGCCGTGGCCTGACCCTGCCCGCCAATGGCGTCTCCGGCGCGACCCGGCCGCCCGGCACCTATCGCATCGCACTGCCCGCCAACCTGCCCGCCGGGCAATATGTCCTGCATGTCGAGGCCGCGCGCGAAACCGGGGGCCGCGAGCTGGTGTCGATCCCGCTGAAGGCCCCCGCCGGTACGGGCTCCGCCACCGGTTCCACCGAGCTCGGCTCGGTCACCATTCGTTGAACAGGGAGTTCAAAATGCGCCGACTTTCGATGCTGATCGCCACGGTCAGCCTGACCTGCCTCGCCCCGCCCGCGCTCGCGCACCGCATGTGGCTGTTGCCCTCCACCACGACGCTGGCCGACACCGGTCAGTGGGTGACGGTCGATGCGGCGATCTCCAACGATCTCTTCTATCCCGATCACGTCGCCTTTCCGCTGGAGCAGGTAAAGGTCTGGACGCCCGAGGGAACTCCGGCGGAGGTGCAGAATGGCGCCACCGGCCGTTATCGCACGACCTTCGACGTCAAGATCGACCGCCCCGGCACCTGGAAGATCGGCAGCGAGATGAACGCGGTCATGGGCAGCTTCACGCTCAATGGCGAGACGTGGCGCGTCGGGCGGCGGCGTGGGCCCGGAGGTCCGGGCGGTCCGGGCGGCGGCGCACCCGGCCAGTCCGGCGCCCCGGTGCGGTCCGTCGCGACGGTCGAGGAGATTCCGGCCAACGCCACCGATGTGAAGCTGACCGAGAGCATCAGCCGCAACTTCACCTTCGTCACCGCCGGGGCGCCGACCACCGCCGCCTTCACGCCGACGGGCAAGGGGCTGGAGTTCCAGCCGATCAGCCACCCCTCCTCGCTGGTCGCCGACGAGCCCGGCCAGTTCCGCTTCCTGATCGACGGGAAGCCCGCCGCCGGGATCAAGGTCACGGTCGTGCCCGGCAGCAAGAAGTTCCGCGCCGCCGAACAGGCGCAGGAGCTGACGACCGGCGCGGACGGCGTGGTTCGGGTGACATGGCCCATTGCGGGGACCTATTGGATCAGCGCGACCGCGACCGATGCGCATCCCAGCATCCCGCGCGCGACCGAACGGCGCATGAGCTACACCACCACGGTCGAAGTCCCCGCGCCCTGATGACGCCCGCGCCCCACCCCGTTCCGCGGATCGCCGTGCCGGTCGCGCTCGACCCGGCGGCATTCCGGGAATGGGACCGGGGCGCGGAGACGGTGTCGCTGGGCGGCGAGACGATGGGCACCGGCTGGCGCGTGCATTTCGCTCGCCCGCGCGACCTCGATCCCGAGGTGCTGGGCGCCGCCATCCAGACCCGGCTCGACGCACTGGTCGGAGAGATGAGCCATTGGGCGGCGGACTCGCATCTGTCGCAGTTCAATGCCGGGGCGGCGGGGACATGGGTCACCCTGCCGCCCGACTTTGCGACGGTCATGGCGACGGGTCTTGCCATCGCCCGCCGCTCGGACGGTGCCTTCGATCCGACGATCGGGGCATTGGTCGATCTCTGGGGCTATGGCGCCACGCCCGCCCCCCATGCCCCCGATGATGCGGCGATCCGCGACGCGCTTGCCTCCGGCGGCTGGCATCGCCTGAACTATGAACCCCTGCCCCGCCGCCTTTGCCAGCCGGGCGGCCTGCGGCTGGATTTCTCCGGCATCGCCAAGGGTCATGCGGTCGACCGGATCGCCGATCTGCTGGCCGATCGGGGCGTGCGCCATGCGCTGGTCGAAATCGGCGGCGAACTGGTCGGGCGCGGATTGCGGCCTGATGGCGATCCCTGGTGGGTCGATCTGGAAACGCCGGACGACCGGTTCGCGCCGCTGCGGGTCGCGCTCCACCAACTCGCGGTCGCGACATCGGGGGACTATGTCCGGGGTCGGCATACGATCGATCCCCGAACCGGTCGCCCGGTCGCGCATGCGATGAGCGTCAGCGTCCTCCACTCATCCGCCATGCATGCCGATGCCTGGGCGACCGCGCTGGGCGTCGCCCAACCCGAGAAGGCCCGCGTTCTGGCGATCCGCGAAGGGCTGGCCGCCCGCTTCCTGTGGCGTACGCCGGGCGAACCGATCGAATGGATCAGCCCCGCGCTGCAAACCATGTTGGCCTGAGCATCAAGCTCGGCGTTTGTTGCCCGGAGGTCATACCGAGGGGACTGCTGCGCTATAGAGGCGGCAATCCGCGCGTCTGCCCCCGGCAAGCTGACCATCGTTGCGGAGCGAATACGCCGTCCTCTCACGGACATTGAACGCCATGACCCGTCGGATCCGCAGATTTCCCAGTGCCGAGGTGATCAGGCTGATCGGCGCGAGCGGCTGGTAATCATAGACCAGCTCGACGACCATCACCGCGGTGCCGGTCGACGCGGCGATACGGTGGCCCACATTCCCCATCCCGTCCAGCGCGAACGCATCCTCGACGGCGCCATGGTCGCTGTTCGCATTGTCGTCCAGATTGGAGACCGCCGCACCGGCACCGTCGAGGGGTCCGCCGAGCGTCGAGGTCACGGCCAATGCTCCGGCGCAACGCTGCCACCTGATCCATTGGCGATAGCCATTGGGATTGTCGCTCGACACCGGTCCCTTGCCATCGGGCCCGGTCACGGTGGTGCGCTGTTCCAGGTCGGACAGGATGATGCGGCCATGCGCCGCCAGCGAAAGCGGCTCCCCCATCTTCATGGCGCCGATCATCAGTTCGGTGATGTCCGCCTCGTCTATGGTCGTCCGGACGCGTCCCGCATTGTCGGCCACGGCCATCGCGATCTGCGACATTCGCAGATTGGCCATGACGTAATTGCCCAGTTCCACCCCGCCCACGCCCAGCAGCAGGATGACCGGGGCCGCGATCGCGAACTCGATCATGGCGACGCCCCGCCGCGCCCGCGCAAGCGCGGCGAAATGCTGGCGGAGGGCGCTCAATGGCACAGCGTGGCGGGCTCGGCCTGCGATGCGTAAGGCTGGTTCTTCAGCATCGTCGTGGCGGTCAGCGTGGTCATGACGCTCCACCCCATCAGCTTTCGCATGGGCATGATCTCGGGATAGGTCACCGTTGCGGTATAGAGGACCACATCGTCCGACCCGCCGGTCCCCGCCCTGGCGGCATCGGCATCCCATATTCCGTTTCCGTTGATGTCGATGAAACAGTCCCCGGCATTATAGATGCCCAGCGGCGGCTTGTCGGTGACGATCGGCTCGGCCCTGGCGATCTGCTGGAATTTGCCATAGCTGGTGGGCGCGACGACGACCCTGGCGTCGCGCGAGATGGCCGAGACGCTGTCCTGGACCAGGGCGGTCAATTGCACCGCCGTCGTGCCGGTTCCCACGGTGACCCGGCGTGCGGCGCGGTCGAGCGAATCCTGGACCTGGGTGGCGACATATTGTCGATAGCCCAGGTCGAACAATCCGCACATCATGGCGATGGCGGGCAAGGATATCAGGGCGAACTCGACCACGGTGGCGCCGCGCCTGTCCCCGCCGATCCCCGAGAGGATGGCCATCCGCCGCCCCCTCATTGCGTCAGCCTCAGCGCACCGATGTTCTTGCCGATCTCCACGAACCGCGCCATCAGCGCCGATTGGTCCGCTGAGGTGGACGCCTGGCTGGGGGTGCTCGCACAATTGGTGAGCGAGGCATCCAGCGCGGTGGCGAAGCCGATCACCCATATCGAATAGCCCATGGACTTGGCCTGCGAGCAGAGCAGGTTGAAGCGCTGCTTGTGACGGGCGAGTTGATCCGCCTGGTTGGACGCTCCTCCGCCGGGCGTTACCCGGGCGTCGAGCTGTTCGACGCCATAGGAGGAATAGAGCGCGGGATAACCCGTTTCGAACTGGCCGTCGGTCATGAAGATGATGTATTTCTTGACCGGCATCATATTGTACCGGTCCGGATTGCCCGGACCGAAGATCCCACCCGCAGACGCCCAACGCGCGCCCCACATCATCCCGTTGTCGTGATAGGTGCCGCCGTCCGGATCGAGCGTGTCCAGATAGGTTTTCAGATCGCTCTTCGACCAGATGCGCATGGTCGCTGCGGCCGTCGGACAGGCAGATTGCGGCTTATAGATGTCCGTCGGATATCTGATCTGGTAACTGGTATATTCGACCTCCGGCCAATAGGGTTTCCACCGGGTGGCGTCGTTGTTCGGTATCAGATTGATGTCGAGATCGGTCGCGCCCGATGGGATCGCCGTTTCGGTTGCGCTCATGCGAACGGTCTGCCGTTCCTCGATGCACCCTTGCCAGGAAATTTTTCGGGAGACCGTCCTGACCGGCGTCGCCCCGCTATCATCCGCGGTTCCGATCAACTCCGCCACATCGACGCTCGACCCCGAGACATAGGCCGCCGTGTCGAGCGAACGGGGCAAGTAGCGGAAATAGGTGCAGCTTCCCCGCCCCCGATTATAGCTGCCGTTGAGTTTGCCGCAGCTATCCGAGCTTCTCGAATCGGTCACCACCTCTCGCGATTGATAGGTCCATGCGCCCGAAACCATATAATCGGGGCTGGCCGATCGGATCGCCTTTCCGACGTTCACCGCACTCGAATAGGGGACCACGCCATAGCGAAGGCGCATGCCGGAGGCGGCAAGCTGCGCCTGGATCGGCGCAAGCTGGTCGTACAGCCCCAGAACGGCGGCACGCAGGGCCTCGATCTTGGTGACGGAGTCGCTGGAGGTCGCCTTGTCCTTCATCGAGCCGGTGGTATCCAGCACGAAGACGATGTCGGTGTTCACAAAGTCCTGCGACGCGTTGCAGCTGACCGCGACGGGCAATTCCTTGAACCCGAATATGCGCATGATCGAGGTCGGGACCGTGGTGGCCGCATCGATCACGACCGTCGTCTTCGACGTGGTGTCGCTGGTGACGGAGGGGGTGAACGGCTTGGCGCCGAACAGACCCTGTTTGAAATTGAAGTTGAAGAATTTGGCGGCTTCGACACGGACCGCATCGTCGACCGCGCCGGTCGTCATGGCGCGTCGCCCCGCCAGGACGCCGGCATCGCAGGCGATCTGCATCTGCTTGCGCGCGACATAGCCCGTGCCGATATCGATCGCCGAACCGACCAGCGCCAGGAGCGGGATAAGCGCGAAGGCCCAGAGCAGCATGACATTGCCACGGCGGTCGCCGACCAGCCTGGGCATCGCGCCGATCCCGATGGGCCCCGCTCCGCCGATCGCTGGCGTCCCTTGGTTGAGAAACACGTCATGAACCATCCCGACCCGCATGACGAAATCGGGTAAACGGGGCGTGTACGGAATGGTTTATTCCGGACTTTTTTGGTCGCCCTATCAGCCGGTTGCTTGCTTAACCCCGCAGAGCCCCGAAGGACTATAGGACGAGGCCGACGAAGATCGCCCCGGTGCGACGACGGTCCTGGGCGGTTTCGAATGCTTCGTTGATCCGGTCGAGGGGAAACCGGTGGGTGATGAGTTCCCGGGTCTTCAGCTTGCCCCGGACCAGCAGGTCGAGCACCTCGACCTGTTCGGCATGAATGTCATGAAAGGCAAAGCTGGCGCTGGGGATCAGGGTGATCTCGGACATCTGGATGCGCTGCCATTCCAGCGGGATGGCGATCGGCCCATCGTTGAAGCCACCGACGATGACGACCCGGCCGCCACGCCGGACAAGCCGGGTGGCGAGGGGCAGCGTCTCCGGCATGGAGGTGCCGCCTGCGCATTCGAACACGATATCCGCGCCCCGCCCGTCGCTCATCGCGCGGACCGCCGCCTCGGCATCCTCCCGGTCCGACCGGACGATCCTGTCCGCGCCCAGCCGCTCGGCGAGCGCCAGCGCATGGGGTAGCTTGTCGATGATCGTCACGGCGGCGCCGCTGGCTTTGGCCAGCATCAGCTGACCCAGCCCGATCGGCCCCGCGCCGATGATCGCGACGCGCGACCCGATGGTCAGGCCGGACAGATGCTGGGCATGAAGCGCCACCGCATAGGTATCGAGCAGCGCGGCATCGTCATAGCCGACGCTGTCGGGCAGCTTGTGGAATTTGTGCTGCGGCCCGACGACATATTCGGCATAGGCGCGCGAGACGCTGGCCCGGCGGGTGGCATAAAGATCGGGGCAGCGATTATATTGCTGGACGCGGCACCATTCGCAATGGCCGCAGCCCATTACGGATTCGACCAGCACCCGGTCGCCCACGGCCACCCGCTGGACCGCCGGTCCCACCTCGACCACATCGCCCGCCAGTTCATGGCCCATGATGCAGCAATGAAATTCCTCCTTGGGCTCTTCCCAATGGCGCAGGTCGGTGCCGCAGATGCCCGCCATCCGCACCCGCGCCCTGACCCAGTCGTCGGCGGGCAGCCGGGGCTCCTCCACCTCGGCGATCTCGAAGCGTCCATCGGCGGTCTTGCGCGCGGCTTTCATGGGCGTTCCTCCTGTACCTCTCCATCGGCAATGCCGGTCAGATGCAGCCCGGCCCGACCGAGCGGGATCGCGCCTTCGCGCAATCGGTCGAGCAGCAACGCGCCGTCCCGACGCCCCGCGTCCCACCGCTGGCGCACGGACAGGCCGGAAAAGTCCATTGCCTTGCCCGCCACCTCCCGTTGCTGGTCGGCATAGGTCAGGTGCGCCAGCGCGACGGCCCGGTCCGCCAGCGCCGGATCGCCGTCATAGCGGTGTCGCCACGCGGCGATCGTCCGGCGCGATTGCGCGGCGAAGGTCAGGTCCTGTGCCCGTGCGATCAGATGGCCGATCGTCCGCTCGCGAGAACCCGCGAGCGGCAACAGGTCGACCGCGATGCAGAGCACCGGTCGATCCTGGGGTTCGCCCAGAACGGGGTCGAGCGGCAGATTGGCCGAAAGGCCGCCATCGACATAGGTCACGCCATCGACCGTGATCGGTGGAAAGGCGGGCGGCATGGCACCACTCGCGCGGACATGATCGGGTTCGATCCGCGCCGCGCGATTGTCGAACAGCACCTCCGCTCCGGTGTCGAGCGCCACCGCCTGGACCGTGAAGCGGACCGCCCCCGCGTTCAGACGATCGAAATCGACCAGCCGGGACAGGCTGTGCCCCAGCGGCGCGGTATCGTAGAGCGCGGGCGCATCGCGGGTCGCCAGCGCGGTGCCGAGCGGGGCGAACATGCCGCCATGCCCCGTCAGCATCGTCGCCATCACCTCACCGCTGCGCCGCCAGGTGTCGAAGGGTTCGCCATGATCCAGGCTGGCCGACACCCGGGGCCGCCAGAACGCGTGAAGGCGATCCAGCCGATCCTCCGGCGCATTGCCCGCCAGGATCGCGCCGTTCACCGCGCCCGCCGAGGTGCCGACGATCCAGTCGGGCTGGACGCCGCCCTCATGCAGCGCCTCGTACACCCCCGCCTGATAGCCCCCCAGCGCATTGCCCCCTGCAAGGACCAGGGCGATCCGGCAATCCGACATCAGGGTCATGCGAAACGGGTCCTGCCAAAGGGGAGCATTGCAAGGCCCAACCCGCCAAGGCCGTGAAGGTGGCGAATGATCGTTATGATTTTCTTTTATTCTCAATGATCTAAATCAACGAACGGGCGAGCCGGTCGAAACCCGGTCCGCACAAAGTCCGTTGACCGGGCCGGATGACACTCGACCCGCAACCCCAGTTGACCATCGCCGATCGCGAGCGCGGCTTGCGGCTGCTCGTCAACGAGGCGGTCTTTTCGGGCGGCGCGGCGGCGCTGACCAGCGGGGTGATCCTGACCGCCTTCGCGCTCCATCTCGGCGCGTCCAACGTCATGGTCGGCATTCTCGCGGCGATGCCCTTCCTCGCGCAGTTGCTGCAACTCCCCGCCGTGCAACTCATCGAACGCTGGCGACGGCGCAAGCAGATCGCAGTGGTCGCCAGCCTGATCGGGCGGACGATGCTGGCGGTGATGGCCATGCTCTCCTTTTTCAGCGGGACCACCGCGCTGCTGGTCTTTCTGACCGCGCAGATGCTGCTCTGCGGACTGGGCGCGGTCGGTGGTTGCGCCTGGAATAGCTGGATGCGCGATCTTGCGCCCGAGGAGCGGCTGGGCGAGGTGTTCGCCCGCCGCACCGTCTGGCTGACCGCCGTCAGCCTTGTGCTGGGCCTGGTCGCCGCGCTCGCCTTCGACTGGACGGCGGCGGGATCGGGGGCCCGCAATGCCGTATTCGCCGCGATGTTCGCCGCGGGCTGCGTCACCGGGCTCATCAGCGCGCGGATCGTCGCGATGATGCCGGAACCGCTGATGCCGCCCGTCAAAGGCCATGCGAACCTTCGCGAGTTGCTGCGCCAACCGCTTGGCAATCCCAATTTCCGCCGTCTGCTGGTCTTCATCGCGAGTTGGCAGTTCGCGATCAACCTGGCGACGCCCTTCTTCACCGTCTTCATCGTCCGCCAACTGCATTTCGCGGTCAGCTTCGTTCTGCTCCTCAGCGTCGCCAGCCAGATCGCCAATATCCTGGCGCTCCGGCTCTGGGGGCGGCTGAGCGACCGGTTCGCCAACAAGTCGGTGCTGGCGGTCTGCGCGCCCGCCTATATCCTGGCGATCGTCGCGATGATCGGCGCATCGCAACTGGGCGACCGGACGGCGGTGAAGCTGTGGCTGGTCGGGCTGCACCTGATCATGGGCGCGACCATTGCCGGGGTAACGCTGGCCAGCACCAATATCGCGCTGAAGCTGTCGCCCAAGGGCTCGGCCACCGCCTATGTCGCGACCAGTGCGATGACCACCGCCGTCGCCGCGGGGGTGGCGCCCATATCAGGCGGGCTGCTCGCGCAATTCTTCGCCGCCCGCCAGTTCGAACTGGTCGCCCGCTGGAGCAGTCCGAACGGCGTCTTCACGCTGCCCATCGTGCTGACCGCCTGGGACTTTTATTTCCTGCTGGCCGGGCTGATCGGCCTATATGCCGTTCATCGCCTGTCGCTGGTCCGCGAGACGGGTGAGATCGAGCGGCGCGAGATGGTCGGACAGGTGCTGAACGAGACGCGGCGAAGCATCCGCAACATCTCCTCGGTCGCGGGCCTGCGCGCCGCGACCGACCTTCCCGCCGCGCTGCTTCGCGATGCCAGGCTCCGGATCCGGCTGAAGCGCGCGGAACAGCGGCCGCGAATGCGCTGACGCAGGTTAGCAAGCAATTGGTTTTGAACACTTTTGCCGGAACCGAGCCCGGCTCCGACGGCTTTTCCCCAGACCCTGTCATCCTATCGGAGTGGTCCCATGCCCCGAACGGCGACTGCCGAGGCGCCGCCGCCCATCAGCCCCCATCTCCTCGACCTGCGCGAGATGTTGCGGGGCGATCCCAAGCCGCTGGCGCGCTTCGATGTCGGCGAACTGACGGTCGCGCTGTACCGCACGACGGACTCGGCCTTCGCGGTCATACGGCGCGGGCGCAGCGGCGGTCTGGCCGTCCGGGCCGCCTTCATCCCCACATCCTTCGATTGCGAGCCGCTTCCGCCCGAGCCGGGCGAGGCCGCCCGCCTGCGTCTGACCAGCGCGATGGGCGAGCATGTCGTGACCTGTTTCGCGAACCGCGACGCGGTGGAGCGGGTGCGGATCGTCACCCGCTTCACCCCCGCCCGTCCGACGATCCTGCCTTTCGCGCCGCGTGACCTTTATCCGCTGGGCGCGGGCGACGACCCCACCCGCGCGACCGGCGAGGTCGAAGCGACGCAGCGCGGGCTGAACACTGGGCTGCTCTATTTCCGGATCGACGAACCGGCGTTCGGCAATGTCCTGTATATCCAGAACCTGACCGCCTCGAACGACTATTACCGCGCGACCGGCACCGTGCCGCGCGAGGCGGTGGCGGGGGCCTGGCCGGAACTGGGCTACGCCCTGCCCGTCCCCGAGCCCCAGGCCGATCCCGCCAAGGTCGCACTGACGCCCGGCCAGACGGTGACATTGTCCGACGCGATCCTGGTCTTCCGCCATCAGGCCCCGCCGCACGAGCGCGAGTCCGCGCGCCAGTTCGTCCAGATGCTGGGCAATGGCTATGATCTGCTGGAGCCGCCGCCGGTCGAATATCGCGATTGGATCGACCGGGCGGAGCGGACCATTCGTGATCTGGAGCACGCGCCGGAGGCGACGATCCGCCATTACGGCCACCGCTACATCCATCCCTATACCGCGTCCGAATATCCCGACATCATGGTGCAGATGACGGTCGTCGCCGCGCTTCACCAATGGAGCCGCTGGCTGGGCGAGCCGGTGCCGCTGCAAGCCGAATTGCAGGCCGGGCTGTCGAAATTCTACGACGAGGAACTGCGCACCTTTCGCCGCTATCTGCCCAATGTCGGCAAGGACAAACAGGCCGATGCGGTCGACAGCTGGTATCTCTATCACCCGCTGCTCAACCTCGGCACGCTGGCGCTCGACGGCGACCGAAAGGCGCGCGACCTGTTCCTGAAGGCGATCGATTACGGCGTGAGGGCGGCGCGGCATTTCGACTATCGCTGGCCGATTCAATATGACGTGACCGACTTCTCGATCATCGAGAAGGATGCCCCCGTCGATGGGCGCGGGCAGACCGATGTCGGCGGCGTCTATGCCTGGGTGATGCTCCAGGCGTTCGAGCTGACCGACGACAAGACCTATCTGGACGAAGCGCGCGCGGCGATCGACGCCGCCATCGGCCTGCGCTTCAACATCAACTATCAGGCGAACCTGACCGCCTGGGGCGCGGCGGCCTGTATGCGGCTGTGGCGGATCACCAATCGCGACGTCTATCGCGAGCAGAGCTATGTCTATCTCGCCAGTTTCCTGCACAATGCCGTGCTGTGGGACAGCAGGATCGGCCATGCCGTGCACTATGAGACGTTCATGGCGGTCACCTGCCTCCAGGATGCACCCTATATGGCGATGTACGAATGTTTCGACAGCTTCGTCGCATTCGAGCAGTATCTGAACGACGGCGGCCCCGATCTGGAGCCCGAGGCGCGGATGCTGCTGGGCGAATATTGTCGCTACGTCCTGTCGCGCGCCTGGTATTATTATCCCGACGCGCTGCCGCCCGAGGCGATCGCGGAAGAGCAGCGCGAGGCGAACGGCCATGTCGACCGTTCCCTCTCCTTCCCGCTGGAGGATCTCTATCCGGACGGCCAACCCGCCGGGCAGGTGGGACAGGAGGTTTATGGCGCGGGTGCCGCCTTCATCTTCGCCAGCCGCGCCTTCCACCATGTCGAGGGCGCGCCCTTCCGCCTGTTCTGCGACATGCTGGTCCGCGCGGTGGAGCGGATCGGCGACCGGGCGCTGTCGATCCTGCTCGACGGCGGCGAGACGCGCACCGCCAATCTCCGCCTCGTCCGGCTCAAGCGGCGCAAGCTGACCGACAGCAGTATCACGGCGGCGAGCGGCGAGACGATCGCCCCCGACATGACCGGCGCCGACCGCGTCGATTACCGCGTCCCAGCGCAGGGACGCCTGATCCTCACCTGGGAATAGGGAATAGCCATGACCGACAACCGCACCACCGATCTCTCGGGCCGGCGCATCCTGTTGACCGGCGGCACCACCGGCATCGGTCGGGCGACGCTGGAGGCGCTGGCGGCGCATGGCGCGCGCATCCTGACGTTCGGACGGCACCGGGAGTCGCTGGACGAGGCCTTGGCGGGCGTTGAGGGCGATGTGTCGGGCGTGGTCGAGGATGCGGCGACGCGCGACGGGATCGAGCGAGTCTTCGCCGCGGTCGATGAGCGGCTGGGCGGGATCGACATGCTCGTCGCCTGCGCCGCGGTCGGGGCGCAACCCATTCACGAAATGGAGGATGCGGACTGGCGCTATGTCATCGACGCCAATCTGACCGGCTATCTCGCCTGCGCCCGCGCCGCGATCCTGCGAATGGAGGAACAGGGCGGCGGCCACCTGCTGTTCGTCGGGTCGATCAGCACCGAGATCAAGGCGGCCGGCGAAAGCGTCTATGCCGCGACCAAGGCGGGCGTCCAGGCCTTTGCCGAGACGCTGCGCAAGGAGGTGGCGGACAAGGGCATCAAGGTCAGCATCATCCAGCCGGGCTCGGTCGACAGCGAGATGCAGGAATGCGACGCCGAGGAGAAACGAGCCGCCATCGCGGCGGGCCGGATGCTGCCGCCCGAGGATGTGGCGGATGCGATCCTCTTCGCCCTCACCCGCTCGCCTACCTGCGACATCGTCAATCTGCGGATCGAGCCGTTGATCCAGAAGACGGCCTGAAACCCGTCGCCCCGGCCGGCCGCAACGGCGACGCCCTCGGCGATTGACTTGCCCACCGAACTGGCAAAAACTCAGACAACTGAGAACATGGTCGGAGGGGAGAGTCGCTTTGAACAGGCGATGGGCATGGGGATGGCTGGGCGCGGCGCTCATGCTGGGCGGCGGCGCGGTTATGGCGCAGGACCCGCCGCCCCCCACGGCGCGGCAGTTGCGGATCGTCCCCGAACTGGCACCCGCGCCGAGCCCCGCATCCCCGCCTGAAAAAGCCAGAACCGCCTATCTGCTCAGCTATTTCAAGGAGCATGTCCATTCGCTCCATTTCGCGGTGTCGCGCGCCGGATACCGCTTCACCGACGTCAATGACGGGCGACCGGTGCTGTCGGGCGAGGCGGTGGCGGGGCAGAAGGGGATACGCGATCCCTATCTGATGCGGGGCGAGGACGGCGCCTTCTATCTGACGATGACCGACCTGCACATTTATGCGCAGAAGGAGGGGTGGCGCTCGACCGAATGGGAGCGCCCGGCGGCGGATTATGGCTGGGGCAACAACCGCGCCATCATCTTGATGAAGAGCCGCGACCTGATCCACTGGACGCATGCGCGGGTCGATATCACCCGTCTGTTCCCCGCCTATCGCAGGATGGGCATCGCCTGGGCCCCCGAGGCCTTTTACGACACCCGGCGACGCCAGGTGATGGTCTATTTCTCCACCCGGATCGGCAATGGCAAGAATTACCTGGTCTATTCCTATGCCGACCCGGCGTTCCGCACGTTGACCACCCAGCCCAAGCCGCTCTTCCCCTTCCCCCGCGCGGGCAAGAGCACGGTGGACGGGGACATCACCCGTGTCGGCGATCGCTATCACCTGTTCTTCAGCACCGATGACGGGACCGGCAATATCCGCCAGGCGGTGTCGAGCCGACTGACGGGCGGCTATGTCTATGACCCGACCAAGGTCGATCCCGAAAAGGTCGGGACCGAGGCGCCGATGGTGTGGCGTCGGCATGGGACCAACGCCTATGTCCTGATGTACGACGTCTATGCCGCCAAGCCCAACAATATGGGATTTTCGGAGACCAGGGACTTCAAGACCTTCCGCGATATCGGCCATTTCAACGATCCGGGCTCGCCGATGAAGACGACGAACTTCACCTCGCCCAAACACGGCTCGGTTACGGCGATCACGCCGGCGGAAGCGGATCGGCTGGAGCGCTATTTCGCGGGGCAGTGAAAGGCCGCCGAATTTGGCGTGCCTTACCAGCATGTTAAAGTACCGGGTGTGAAAAACGCTGCGCCTCGGACTCAAATTGCTTGCAACAGCCAAATTTAGATTTCACATATGCAAATATAGGATGGAGAGGATGACCAAGGGGGTGGCCGTGTCCCCGGCGGCGGAGCCGTCATGACATGGGCGCATCGCCATTGCCCGGGCTCGGCCCCTCGCCAGCCGACATAGTCCGAGCGGCATCCGATCGCGGTCCGGTCGATCATCATGGGAAAGCAAGGGGCCAGAACATGACGATATTCCACCGATCGCAGCTTCGAAACGGCGCATGTGGATGGGCCATGGCGTGTTTCGCGATCATGGCGCCGCTGTCGGCGGCGCAGGCCAGGACCGTCACCATCGCGAGCCCGGACGACAAGGTCCAGGCGACCCTGTCGGACGATAGAGGCAAGCTGCAATATCGCGTGACGGTCGATGGGCGACCGGTGCTCGATCCCTCGCCGCTCGGGATGCGCGTCGACGGCGTCGAACTGGGTGACGGGGCCGCGATCGGGACGGTTCAGCGTCGCAAGACCGACACCCGCTATCGCTTCTTCGGCGGCAAGGCGGAGGCGGTGGACCGCGCCAATATCGCCAGTGTCAGCCTGACCGCGCACGGCACCCGGTTCGAGGCGGATCTCCATGTCGCCGATGACGGCGTCGGCGTCCGCCTTCGCCTGCCCGCCAAGGCCGGGCGAATGATCGAGGGCGATCGCTCCGGCTGGAAACTCGCCGCTGCCGACCCCCGTGTCTGGGTCACCGCTCGCGATCCGGGATATGAGGATATCTACGCGGCCAAGACGCTGCGCGATGTCGTCGGCAAGCCGCTGGGGATGCCGCTGACCGCCAGGATCGACCGATATTGGGTGACGATCAGCGAGGCGCAGGTCGTCAACTACGGCGACATGGCGATCACGCCCGATGCGAACGGTCTGCTGGCGGGCGGCCTCTATACCGAGCCCAAGGGATGGCGGACCGATGCGGCGGTGGTTCAGCCCTGGCGGGTGACGATCGTGGCGCGCGACCTGACCGGTCTGGTCAACTCGACCCTGGTCCAGAACCTCAACCCGCCCCCCTCGCCCGCGCTCGCCAAGGCCGACTGGATCCGTCCCGGTCGCTCGACCTGGCAATGGTTGGCGATCGGCGCGCCTCTGGAGAACGACCAGCATCAATGGGTCGATTGGACCAAACAGATGGGCTATCCCTATTATCTCGTCGACGAAGGCTGGGCCGAGTGGAAACGCCCCTGGGAGACGCTGGCCGACACGGTGAACTATGCCCGGTCGCAGGGGATCGACATCTGGGTGTGGGTGCACAGCAAGGAGACGTTCGATCCCGCCGCGCGACGCGCGCTGCTCAGCCGCTATGCCCGGATGGGGATCGTCGGGGTGAAGGTCGATTTCCCCGAGCATCCCGACCATGTCTGGACCTAGTGGTATGAGGACTTCGCCCGCGACGCCGCCGCCGAGCGGCTGATGGTCGATTTCCACGGCGCGATGAAGCCGACCGGGACCGAGCGGACCTGGCCCAACGTCCTGACCCGCGAAGGCGTGCGCGGGCATGAATGGCATATCACCCGGTACAAGCGCGTTCTGCCGCCCGACCATGACACCATCCTGCCCTTCACCCGCTATGTCGTCGGGCCGGGC
Organism: Sphingomonas sp. 2378; assembly: GCF_038084995.1. Taxonomy (NCBI): domain Bacteria; kingdom Pseudomonadati; phylum Pseudomonadota; class Alphaproteobacteria; order Sphingomonadales; family Sphingomonadaceae; genus Sphingomonas; species Sphingomonas sp. 2378. Next base: position 2,299 of record NZ_JAXCMJ010000056.1, on the reverse strand, counting down.
GACTATACGCCTACCGTGTTCGAGCCCAAGGAGTTGCAGGGCAATAGCTGGTCGCACGAAGTGGCGCAGGCGATCCTCTTCACCTCGCCCTATCTGGTGATGGGCGGCCATCCGCGCACCTATCTCGAAAACCCCGCGCTCGACGTGTTGAAGGCGATCCCGTCGATCTGGGACGAAACCATCGTCCTGCCCGGCAGCGAACCCGGGGAGATGGCGGGCTTTGTCCGGCGGCGCGGCAAGGACTGGTTCGTCGCGGTCATCAATGGCCCCACGGCGCGCCCGCTGAAGGTCGATCTGGGCTTTTTGGGCGGGGGCGAGTGGAGGCTCGTCTCACTGGCCGACGACCAGGCGCGCCCCGACGCCTTCGCCCGGACCGAGCGGACGGTGCGCTCGACTGGCGCGATCGAGGTGCCGTTGCGGTCGCAGGGCGGCTTTGTCGGCTGGCTCTGCCCCACGCGCTGAACCTATGCCCGCCGCCGAGCGATGATGCGGCGGGCTCGGAATGAGGACGGAAAGCGAGTGATGATGAACAGCGAGTCGGACCGACGTTCGGTCATGTTGGGGCTTTCGGCGCTGGGCGGTATCGCGCTGTGCCCGGGACAGGCCTCCGCCGCAGGACCGGCCACCGCCTCGCCCCTGCCACGCTGGGGCGATCAGGGGGATGGCAGCTTCGTCAACCCGATCATCCCGGCGGATTATTCCGATCTCGACGCGATCCGGGTCGACGACACCTATTACGCGATCAGTTCGACCCTGCACACCAGCCCCGCCATGGTCATCCTGCGCTCAGGCGACATGGTCAACTGGACGACCATCGGCCATGCGGTGCCCGACCTCGCCTTGCTGGGCGAGGAGGCGCTCGGCTGGCGCCGGATGCGGGGCTATGGCCGGGGCATGTGGGCGGGGGCGATCCGCCATCATGGCGGGCGCTTCTACATCTACTTTGCCTCTCCCGACAGCGGCCTGTACGTCACCACGGCGGAGCGCGCCGAAGGCCCCTGGACGCCGCCCCGCTCGCTGCTGCGCGAGGCGGGGTATGACGACCCCTGCCCCTTCTGGGACGAGGACGGATCGGCCTGGCTGGTGATGACCCGCTTCGCCGCCGATCCGGTTACGGGGCGGTCTTATGTCATCAGCCTGTACCGGATGAGCGAAGACGGGCTGACACTGGACCGGGCCTCCGCCCTGCCCATCCAGCAGTCGGAGGGGTCGGAGGCGAGCAAGCTCTACAAATTCGGTCCGCTCTATTATCATTATTTCAGCGAGGTGAAGCCCGAGGGCCGCGTTCCGATGATGAAGCGTGCGACCAGCCTGCCAGGCCTGGCGCAGGCGACCGCGGTGCAACTCGGCCATGTGAACGCCCCGGTCGATGGCGAGCCCAATCAGGGCGCGTTGCTGCAAGCCCGCGACAAAAGCTGGTGGTTCCTGACCCATCAGGGCCATGGCGACTGGCAAGGGCGCGCCATGTGCCTGCTGCCCGTCACCTGGACCGGGGGCTGGCCGATCATCGGGCGCGCCGGGCCGGACGGGATCGGCAACATGGTCTGGCGGTCGCGCAAGCCCATCGCATCGGCCCGCCCGCCCCTGCCCGATATGTCCGACGAGTTTCGCGGGGGGATCAAGCCGGTCTGGGAATGGAACCATGCCCCCCGGCACGACGCGTTCAGCCTGACCGAGCGGCCCGGCCATTTGCGGCTGAAGGCCTTTCCGCCAGCCTTCAAGGGATTGCGCGGAGTCGGCAACCTGCTCAGCCAGAGGTCGTGGCGGACGGCGGACAATCGGGCCAGCGTGGTCCTCGACCTGTCCGGCATGGTGGATGGGCAGACGGCGGGGCTGTGCCACCTCTCCGCCGCCGGAGCCTGGATCGGGGTGCGGCAATCGGCGGGGCTCAGGCGGCTCTGCTTCGCGCGGGGCGATATGGTGAAGGAGGGGCCGGTGGTCGATACGCCACTGATCCGCCTCGCCACCCGCTGGGGCGATGACGGCCGCGCGATCTTCGAGCATGATGGCGGCGGCGGCCGGTTCCGGCGCTTCGGCGAGCATTACGACCTGCAATGGCGCGACTATCGCGGCGACCGGGTGGGGCTGTTCACCGTCCATGACGCCGCGATGCGCGGGCATGTCGATTTTTCGGACTTCCGCTACCGGATCGCCTCGCAGAACGGGTGAGCGTCCCGGCGAAGGCCGGGACCGCTCCATTCCTCCCCTGCAAGGATTCCTCTGCGAAACGGCTCATTTGTGACAGAGGATCTGGGCGAGGCTTTCGCTGCAGGGATCCGGTACGGGCCTTGGTCAGCTT
>NZ_JAXCMJ010000055.1:0-22384 GCF_038084995.1 Sphingomonas sp. 2378 | reverse complement strand
GGCTGGGGGAGGGCAGCGGGGTCTCACCGAGACCGGCACCGGCGGGGATACGACGACCTCACCCGTTGGTCGAAACGCGATTCCCGAAATCGAACCAGCCGCGACGTTCTCCCGCCGGATAGGCCGGACGCGCGGCGCTGGTCGCCACGGGGCGGTATGGTACCCGCTCCACCACGGGAGCCGCCGCGACCGGTTGCGCGCTCGCCAGCCGCTGATTCTCGCGTTCCAGTTCGGCGATGCGGGTCTGAGCGGCAGTCAGCTTGGTTTCGGTATCCTTCACCTGTGCCGCATGGGCATCGCGCTCCGTGGCGTAGCGGGTCCGCCATTTGCGCCCGCCGGGATGGCTCGCCAGCCCGAAAAGCCATCCGGCGATGAGGACCAGCCCCAGCACGGCGAATTGGGTCGTCGAAGTGAACAACATCGCGGTCGATCCCTGTCTGTTACGACCGGTCAACGACCAAGCGGCCCGGCGGTTGCCAAACGCCGCTTTACTGCCCCGACATCAGCGTGTCCTTGATCGAGCAGGCGGCGGGGCCCAGGATCACGACGAACAGGGTCGGCAAGATGAACAGGATCAGCGGGACGGTCATGATCGCGGGGAGCCGGGCGGCCTTTTCCTCGGCGCGCATCATGCGCTCGTTGCGGAACTCCGCCGACAGGACGCGTAGCGCGCTGGCGAGCGGCGTGCCGTATTTTTCGGTCTGCACCATGGTCGTGACGACGCTGCGCACCGCGTCCAGATTGACCCGGATGGACAGATTCTCCAGCGCCTGCCGCCGATCGGTCAGGAAGCCCAGCTCGACCGAGGTCAGTTGGAATTCGTCGCCCAGCTCGGGATAGGCGCGGCGCAGTTCGCGGGCGACGCGGGCGAAGGCGGCATCGACGGTCAACCCGGCCTCGGCGCAGATGACCATCAGGTCCAGCGCATCGGGCAGGCCCTTGCGGATCGCGGCGGTCCGCTTGTCGATCCGGTTCTTCAGCGCGAGGTCGGGCGCCTTGTAGGACAGGACCAGCGTCCCCGCGACCAGCATATAGCAGCTCAGGCCGCTCCAGTCGGAAAAACTGTCGGTGCCATAGACCCACAAGGCCATCCCGCCGCCCAGCACGATGGGCAGCGCTAGCCGTCCGAAGATCACCGCGACGGCCAGTTCCTTCGACCGGATACCCGCCTGAAGCAGGCGAAGCTGGATCGATTTGACCTGTTCGTCCTGGAGCATCTTCAGCGCGCTCAGCACCGATCGCATCCGCTCCAGCATGTCGGCGCGATCGACCCATTGGGTGCGGCGCTTGGGCGGCGCGGCGATCCCGGCCTTGAGCAGTTCGCGCCGTTCGTTGAGCGCGCGCACCCGGCGCGTCATCGGATCGCGCGTGCCGATCAGCAGATAGCCCGCGACCAGCAGGGCGAAGACGCACACCCCCCACAACAGGGCGGCGGCGGAGGCGGGCTCAAGGCCCAGGACGGTGTCGGCGGGGCTGGTCATTCAAATCTCGAAACTGATCATGCGCGACATGATGAAGGCCCCCAGGCCCAGCCAGATGAAGCCCAGCACCCCGATCAGCATCAGTCGCGGATCGGTGAAGAAGCGCGCCATATAGGACTGGTTGATCGTATAGATGATCGCGAACACGAAGAAGGGCAGCGACCCGACGATATAGGCGGACGCCTTGGGCTCGGACGACATCGCCCTGATCTTCAGCTTCATCTGCGCGCGCTTGCGCAGCACATCGGCCAGGTTGGACAGCGTCTCGGCCAGGTTGCCGCCCGTCTCGCGCTGGATGGCGATGGCGATGACGAAGAACTGGAATTCGGGAATATCCAGCCGGTCGGCGGTTTCCTGAAGCGCGGCGTCCATGGTCCGGCCGATCCGCATCCGGTCCGCGACGGCGCGAAATTCCTCGCCCACCGGCCCCGGTATCTCATGCGCGACCACCGCCATGGTCTCGGCGATGGGCAGGCCGGAGCGCAGGCCGCGCACCAGCAGTTCGATGGCATCGGGGAAGCGCGCGATGAACTTGCCGACCCGGCGGGCGATCAACCGCTTGACCACCATATGCGGCACCCACAGCCCGGCGACCGTGCCGATCACCAGCGCGAGGAACAGCGAGAGCCCGAGCACCAGCAACAGGATCATGGTGCCGAGCGCCAGCCCTGCGCTGGCCATGCCATATTGCCCGACGGTCCAGTCGTAGCCCGTCCGGTCCAGCATCTTGCCCAGCCGTGCCGGATTGGGCAGCAGGCGACCGAACGCCTTGTCCATCCGCGTGTCGCCCGCCAGCGCGATGCCGCGCGACGCGGCGATCGCGGCCTGGGCGGGCCGGTCGAGGTCGAGCGCGACGCGGTCCCGCAACCCCGCCAGCCGCCGGGCCTGCCCCCGCGATGTGGCGGGGGTGGCAAAGGCCGCCATCGCCAGCACCAGCGTCAGGAAGACGCCCAGGGCCAGGATCAGGGTCGCCGTCATGCCCATCGCGTCAGTTCGCCCGTGTCCGCTTGGCGAGCAGCGCCTTCAGGTCGAACCGGTCGAGCAGCCCGCGCCGGTTGGACGCGAGCGGATCGGACCCCTCGGACGAGGCGCAGATACGCTGCGACAATTCGACCAGGGGCGCGATGGTGCGCGAGGTGCGACCCAGTTCGGCGATCGGCTTGCCGACCTTGGCGGCCTGTACGACCAGCTTCTGGTCATAGGGGATCAGGAAGTCGAGCGGGCGTTCGATCGACCCCTCGAAATCGCTTTGCGCGATCTCGCTCTGCCCGGTCGGCAGGACGCGGTTGGCGATCGTCAGCACGCTGGTCTGCGGCGCATGCGTCTTCAGCCAGGAAAGGATGCGGATGGTGTCGCGCGCGGCGGCCAGGGTGAGTTCGGTCACCAAGACCAGGGTCTGCGCGCTCGTCACCAGTATCGGCTGCTGGATCAGCAGGTTGCGGGGCAGGTCGACGATCGTCGTCTCGAAATTGATCCGCATTTCGTCCTGCAACTGCGCGAAGGCGAGGCCGTCATGGACGATAGGCGCGCTGATCGGCGCTTCGGCGGACAGGATGGCGAGCTTGGGCGTCGCCTTGACCATGGCGCGTTCCAGGAACAGCCCGTCGATCCGCCCCGGATTGTCGATGGCATCGACCAGCCCGCGCCCCGGCTCCAGATCGAGCGCGAGCGCGGCGGTGCCGAAATGCACGTCGAGGTCGAGGATCGCGGTCGTCCGGTCGAGCCGCTCCGCCATCAGCCAGCCGAGCGAGGTCGCGACGGTCGAGGTCCCCACGCCGCCGCGCACGCCGACGACGGCGACGTTGCACGGTGCCTTTTCGGGAGCCGTGTCCATCGCGCGCGGGGCGTGCAGGATCGTTCGCGCCTGCCCGATCGCGTCACGCAACATGTCGGCGTTGATCGGCTTGAGCAGATAGTCGTGCAGCCCGCTGGCCATCAGCATGCGGTACAGTCGCACGTCGTTGACCTGGCCGACCGCGATGACGATCGTGCCGGGCTCGCACACTTCGGCCAGATTGTTGATCTCGCTGGTCGGGTCGGGCGTGTCGCTGAGATCGACCAGCAGAATTTGCGGGCTCGCGCTGACCGACAGTGCCTGGATCGCGCCGCGCAGCCCGCCCTTCAGCACCTTGTCCGGCGACCAACCATGCTCGACGATGATCGGTCGGATCGCCTCGGCGGTCCAGTCGTCGCAGACATAGGCCTGGATCGCGTCGCGCTGAGTCATCAAATGGGGCGTCCAGGGGGCGTTCATTGCGCGCCTCCGCCGCTCGCACTCGCGCCGCCCCCGCCGGCACTGGCATTGCGCAGGGCAGTGCCGCCATTGCCGGTGGGCGCGGCGGCGCGCAGGGCGTTGACCGCCCGGCTTCCCATCGCCGGATCGGCGGTGGCCGGACCATCGACGCCGCGAACCAGATCGTTGGGATTGGCGACCATCGCCGCCAGATTGCGGTTGACCGCGCAGCCATGGTTGGACGCGGTCCGCCCCGACCAGTCGGCGGGGGCCGCGTCGCCGCTCGCATCCGGGCAACCGGGGACCGAGGCCTGCGCCCGCGTCACGACGACGCGGATGGTGTCGGGCGCGACCGGGCTGCGCGTGATGCCGGAGGCCTGGCCGATCAACAGGCCATAGCGCCCCACGACCTCCGCCACCGCGCGATACGCGCCGGGTGCGTCGCCCGCCGGGTCTTCGACCGTCACCCGGTCGCCATAACCAAGCCGCAGATTATGCGCCCAGCCGTCCAGTCGCCGGTCCTCATCGGCGGCGAGGCGTCCCCCCGACACGGCGAGATCGAGCGCATAGTCGGTGCGGCCGACGACCGGCTGATGGCTGGTTTCCAACTGTGGCTGGCCGGTGCCCATGCACCCGCCGGTCATCAGCATCAGGCCGAGCGGCATCAGGGATAGCGAGGCGCGACGCATGGGGCGGGACATCCTTGGACGGGCGGTCATTCGTAGAAACCGGGAGTGGGCGCGCCCTTGCGAGCGGCGGCGGGGGGCGTGGTTCGCGCCGGGGCGACCGGCACTGGAGCGGCGACGCCCGCGGTCGGGCGCCCCTGAACGGGAGCGGCCATGGTCGGGACCGGGCGCGGCTGGTTGGTCGCCGCACCGATCTGGCCCAGCAGGACGCGCTCGGCGTCGTTGGGCGCACGCTGGCCATCGGTGGGCAGCGCGATGTCGGAGGGCGAACTGACCGGCTTGACCAGATAGGGGGTGATGATGATCACCAACTCGGTCTCGCTCCGCTTGAAGGCGTTCGACCGGAACAGCGATCCGATCAGCGGCAGGTCGCCCAGCCACGGCGTCTTCTCGATCGAATTGTCGCGGCTGTTGGACAGCAGCCCGCCGATCATCATGCTCTGGCCAGACCCCAGTTCCAGCGTGGTCTCGGCGCGCCGCGTGGTCAAAGCGGGGATCGAGGTCCCCCCGACCGTCACCGCGCCCACCGACGAGATCTGCGACACTTCGGGCCGGACGCGCAGCGAGATGCGCCCGTCCGCCAGCACGGTCGGGGTGTAGGACAGGCTGACGCCATATTGCTTATACTCGACCGACACCGCACCGAAGCCGGTGGCGAGCGGGATCGGAATCTCGCCGCCGGCCAGGAAGGTCGCGGTTTCGCCCGACAAGGCGGTCAGGTTGGGATTGGCGAGCGTCGAGACCTGGCCCAGCGTCTCGCCCAGATCGATCGCGCCGAGCAGGTCCATGCCCAGCACCCGACCGGCGAGACCCAGGGTCGTGCCCGAGCCCGCGCCGCGATTGAACGTATATTGGGTGGCCGGCTGTCCGGCGGGATTGGTGACGGTGGTGATCGATCCCGCATTGCTGCGGCCCGTGCCGATGCCGAATATGAAGCCGCCGCTATTGTCGCGGTTGAGCAGGTTGACGCCGATCGACTTCACGAAATTGCGGTTCACCTCGGCGATGCGCACCTGAAGGTTCACCTGCAACGGCGTCGCGGTCTTCAAGCGGCTGATGATCCGCGTGTCCTTGCCGACATAGGCCTGGACGAGCCGTTCGGCCTCCGCCCCGTCATCGGGGGCCGCGACCGTGCCGGTCAGCAGGATCAGCCCGTTCATCGGCGTCGCGGTGATCGTCGCCTCGGGCATGGCGAGCCTCAGCATCCGACCGATCGAATCGAGATTGTTGCCGACCCGCACCGTCGTCGCATAGACGACCGCGCCGCCGCGGCCCGTCGCGGAGATGCTGGTCTCCCCCGGCTTTTTACCGAAGATATAGAGCTGGGTCGGGGAGCGGACCTGCACGTCGGCGATGCTGTCGTCCGCGACGAACAGGTCGGTCATCGGACGGGGCAGGGTGATCAGGCGGGCGCGGCCCGTATTGATCTCCAGCGCGCCCGATCCGTCACGCGCGACGGTGGACCCGTCGGGGTCGGCGTCGGCCCTGGCAGGGGCGGGCGCGAAGAGCAAGGGCGCGAGTATCAGCGCGAAGGCCGCCCCCCGCACCGAGCCCGAGAGTCTGGATCGCATCGCCATCGTCAATTCTTCCCCGCATTGGATGCGTCGCCGGAAGTCCCGGAGGAACTGCCGCGCATCACCCGCACCCCGGCATTTTGCGCGACCGTCTGGACACCGGCGGCGGGCGCGGCACCGGGCGCATTGAGCATGCCGCCTTGGTTCGGCGCGGCGTTCGACTGACGCCCCGGCACGGTCCGGCGCTGATAGCGCGACACGTCGCCGCCGGTCGCGAAGGAGGCGCGGTCGATCACCGGTTGCGCGATCGCATCCGAACGACCGTCCGCCATCTCGTCGGGACGCTCGGCCAGCGCGCGCAGCGACAGCGACAGGGTGCCGACCGTCTGGGCGACCGCCAGTTGCTCGGCCATTTTCGGCGTCGCCTCGACCGTGACGGTGGTGAAGGTGTGGACCGGCGTCTTGCCGTCGTCACCCGCCTGACTGTCGGTGCGCTGGTCGGTCGCCAGCACGCGGACGTTGCGCAGGATGGTTTCGGAAACCTTGAGCGGCGGGCCGTCGCCGCCGCCCGCGACGTCCTGGGTCAACACCATGTCGATCCGGTCGCCGGGAAAGACGAAGCCGGCCACCGCCGTCTGGGCGGAAACGGGAACGGTGACGGCGCGCATGCCGGGCGTCAGCGCGGCGGCCAGAAAGCCACGATCGCCCGGACGCACCACGGCCCCCTGGGTCAGCGGCTGTCCGGCGGTGATCGCATAGCGCAGCACCGTGCCCTGCAGCTTCGCGACATCGGCCTGGCCCTTCACATAATAGGCACCGGCGACCATGTCCTTGGGCCAGGGCTGGAACCTCAAGGCAGTGGTGTCGATGATCGTGCCCACCGGCAGGGTGCGGGTGGCGACCAGGACTTCGGCCTGCGGCACGGCGGGGGCGGCGATGACGGCGGCCTCGGCTGGCGGCGCGCTGTTGCCCGACGTGATCGCCCGCGCGAATAGGGCGGTCACCCCCGCGATCAGCAGGGCCCCCACCAGCAGCAAGACTTTACGACTGTCCATCCTGTCTCTTCGGCCTCGGTGCCGAGCCCGTTGCTCGGCCTGTATGTGACGTTAAGTATGTTGGAAGGGGTTAAATATCGGTTCCCGCAGGATCAGCAGCGCCGCGACCGCGATGGCGACGCCATAGGGCACCTCGATCGCGCGGGCCTCGCCGGTCGCTCCTCCACGGCGCAGGCGGTGGTCGACCAGCATCGCCAGGGTGATCGCCCCGCCCGCGATCGACATGATCAGCAGCATCCGGAACAGCGACGGCAGCGGCAGCCACAGCGCGATCGCCGCGATCATCTTTACATCGCCGCCGCCCATCATGCCGATGCGAAAGGCTTGCGCGAACAGCAGGAAGACGCCGACCGCCACGGCCAGCCGCAATGCCATGTCGGGCCACAGGGGCAGGCCGCTTGCCCACCACCATAGCGGCGCCAGCAACGCGATCGCGATATTCTTGCGGTCCGCGATCTCACGGGTCCGCGCATCCTCTATCCCCGCCGACAGCAGCAGCAGCAGCAGCGCGACGAGCAGGGCGATGCGGACAATGGTCCATTCCATGGCACAACGCCCTAGACGGCAGGGCTTTCAAAACCGTAACCGGGAAGCGGATGATCGACAGCCTTTCCCTTCGCCGAACCTTTCCCGCCGATGCGCGGGTGACGCGGTGGATCGCGCCCGACGGATGGGATCACCGGCGCTTCGACTGGGCGGCGGCGCGGCCCGTCGGGCGGCTGCTGTTCCAGACCGGTCGGGCCGATGTCATCGAGAAATATCTGGAGGTGTTCGCGCATCTGGTCGCGGGCGGGTGGAGCGTCACCGCGTTCGACTGGCGCGGGCAGGGCGGATCGGGGCGGCTGCTCGCCGATCGCCATGTCGGGCATGTCGGCGAATTCTCGGTGCTGGTCGAGGATCTTCGCGCCTTCTGGACCGAGTGGCGGGCGGAGGGGGACGGCGCGGGGCGCCATGTCCTGCTCGGCCATTCGATGGGCGGGCATCTGGCGCTGCGGGTGGCGGTCGAGGGAGCGGTCGCGCCCGATGCGCTGATCCTCGTCGCGCCGATGCTGGGGCTTCGCCTGCCCACCGGGCCGCTGCTGGGCACGGGGATCATCGGCCTGATGAACGCGCTGGGCCGGGGCGAGCGCGCGATCTGGCGGGCGGGGGAGGAGCCCGGCCTCCACACCCGCCAGCGCAACCTGACCCATGATGTCGAGCGGTTCGAGGACGAAGCCTATTGGTATGGGCGATCCCCCGACCTGGCGCTGGGCCCGCCGAGCTGGGGTTGGCTGCGTTCGGCGTCGCGATCGATGCGGGCGCTGCTGCGTGATCCCCGACTCGACCGGCTGTCGATCCCGATCCTGGTGCTGATCGCCGAGGCGGACCGGCTGGTCGATTCGGGCTGTTCGCTGCGGGTCGCCGCCCGGATCGGTGCGCAGGTCGAGCGTTTCGGGCCCGAGGCGGCACATGAACTGTTGCGTGAGGTCGATCCGGTCCGGCTGCGGGCGCTGGCGGCGATCGATTCGTTCCTGAGCGGGATCGCGGCGTGACCTATGACATCGCGATCGTCGGGGCGGGGATGGCCGGGGCGAGTCTGGCCGCCGCGATCGGACGGCGCGCGCGGGTCGTGCTGATCGAGGCGGAGGACATGCCCGGCCGCCACGCGACGGGGCGCTCGGCGGCCTTCTGGTCGGAAACCTATGGTGGCCCGGCGGTGCAGCCGCTGACTACCGCTTCCGGCCCGGCACTGCATGAGGGCGGGTATCTGACCCCGCTGGGCTCGCTGCACATCGGGCGGGCGGAGGATGCGGATCGGGTCGAGCGGTTGCTGTCCGATTTCGCCGGCACAGGCGTGGCGCTGTCGCGGGTCGATCCCGCCGCTCATGTCCCCGGCCTGCGCCCGGAATGGCGGCTGGGCGTGTGGGAGCCGAGTTGCGCCTATATCGACGTCGCCGCCCTGCATGCCGATTATCTGGCGGCGGCGAAGACGGCGGGGGCGGTGGTGATGACCGACGCCGCGCTGCTGCGTGCCGAGCGGCGCGACGGGGCATGGCGGCTGGACACCCGCGCGGGTCCGGTTGCGGCGACGCTGCTGGTCGACGCCGCCGGAGCCTGGGCGGATCGGGTCGCCGAAATGGCGGGTGTCGCGCCCATCGGCATCACGCCCTATCGCCGGACCATGGTGCAACTGCGTACCGACCCGCCCGCGCCCGCCGGTCTGCCGCATGTCGTGGACATAGCGGGCGGCTTTTATTTCAAGCCCGAGGCGGGCGGTCGACTCTGGCTGACCCCGCATGACGAGACGCCGAGCGTGGCGTGCGACATCGCGCCGGAGGAATGGGACGTGGCGGTGGCGATCGACCGGCTGGAGAAGGTGGTCGACTGGCGCGTCGAGGCGGTCGAGCGCCGCTGGGCGGGCCTGCGCAGTTTCGCCCCCGACCGCGCGCCGGTGTACGGCTATGATGCGAAGGTGCCGGGCTTCTTCTGGTGCGCGGGGCAGGGCGGCTTCGGCATCCAGACGGCTCCTGCGGCGGCGGCCATGGCGGCGGCTTTGTTATTGGGCGACGGGGACGTGCCGGAGGGTGTCGATGCCGGGCGTTATGGGGTCGAAAGGTTCTCGGTTTAGGCCGGGATCGACATTCAGATATGCCCTTCCTTTCCCTCGCCCCTCATGGAGGGGAGGGGCAAGAAGAAGGAGTAACATGAATGTCGAACCATTTTTAAAATGGCAGCGGAGCGATATCCGGCTCTACCCAATCCCGGCGGGCCGGCACGCTGAACAGACATTCGCGGCTCCAATAAGCGAACAGCCAATTTGGATCACCGAAATGGGATGCCATCAAGGCCGAATGCACGGCATGGAGGGGCGCGTTCTCCGGGTGGCTTGCAAGATGGTCGGCCGCTCCGCGCATCGAGGCCAGGGTGATCGTGTGATGATAGCCGCCCGTGTCGGTGTTCGCGGTCCCGGTCGCCTCGTTGTAGCGGCAGATGAGCCTACGTATCGCGCTCGCTTCGGTGAGGTCGCGGCGATGGCGGCAGAGCCAGAGTGCCGCCGCGAAATGACCCGCATGGGTCCATTCGCTCTTGGGTAAGGTGCGATCGATCACGCCCGACGCGATGCGTTCGATGGCGGCTTCGTCCCGGTAATACATGGCCCTGTTGTCCTTATGATCAGGCCCAACCGGCATGAAAAACCCCGCCGATTGGGCGGGGTGGTCAGCATCACGTCGAGGGATAAGGTCTTCAGCTATCCCATGAACCATGCGCGCGCACAAACACCGCCGTCCGATTGCGGCATTGTTGTTGGATGCGGGCGGTCACACGGATCATGCGCGTTTCGTACCATCGCTCCATTTGGCGCTCAAACCGATTTTCTTTCCAGGCTTCCTCGGCACGAAACCGACCGCATGGACCGATCCGGTTTCCGCTATTTCCGAAACGTCTCCGCCGCATCGCTGGCCAGCCTGTCGGCGCGCTCATTGTCCGGGTGGCCCGCATGGCCCTTGACCCATTTCCATTCGATCTGGTGGCGCTCGGCGGCGGCGAGCAGCGCCTGCCAGAGTTCGGCATTCTTGACTGGCTTCTTGTCCGCCGTGCGCCAGCCATTGCGCTTCCAGCCGTGAATCCACTTGGTCAGGCCGTCCATCACATAGCGGCTGTCGGTCGACAGCGTGACCGCGCAGGGGCGCTTCAAGGCGTTCAGCGCCTCGATCGCGGCCATCAACTCCATGCGGTTGTTGGTGGTCAGCGGCTCGCCGCCCGACAACTCCTTCTCATGCGCGCCCGATCGGATCAGCGCGCCCCAGCCGCCGGGGCCGGGATTGCCCTTGCATGCGCCGTCGGTGGCGATCTCCACGGGCGTCACAATCCGGCCTTTCCGTCGCGATAGGCGATGTAGCGCCGCCAGTAAGCGAGCGGGTCCTTGCGCGTCACTAGCGCGTCGGCGGGGGTGTTGAGCCAGTCCCAGGCCCGCGACAGCGCGAAGCGAATGCACGCGCCCATGGCGAGCCGTGCAAAGGCCGCGCGCTCCGCCTCGGACAGCGGGAAGTGGCGCCGATATCCCTCGACCAGCGCCGCGCCGATCTCGGGCGCATAGGTTTCGCCGCTGGCGTCGAAACTCCAGGCCGAGTGCATGATGGCGAGATCGTAGATGCGGAAATCGGTGCAGGCGAAATAAAAGTCGATCAGCCCGGTCACCCGGTCGCCCAGCACCAGCACATTGTCGGGAAACAGATCGGCATGGATAACGCAAGCATCGAGCGCCTGGCTCTCCCAGCCGTCCAGCACCGTATCGAGCGCCTCGGCCATCGCATCGTGCAGGCCGGGCTGGATCCGGTCGAGATCGCGCCCGCATTGCTCGAACAGCGGACGCCAACTCGCATGGCCCATCGAATTGGTGCGGTTCTGCGGGAAGTCGGCAACCGCGCGGTGCATCGCGCCCATCGCCTCCGCCGCCGCCAGCGCCTGTGCCGGGGTCGGGTGCGACAGTGACACGCCGGTCAGGAACTGGATCAGGCAGGCGGGGCGGCCCGCCAGTTCCTGGATCTCCACGCCCTGTCGGTCCTTGATCGCGGGCGGCACGGGCAGCCCCTTGGCCGCGAGATGGTCGAGCAGCGCGAGGAAGAAGGGCAGGTCGCCCGATGCCACCCGCTTTTCGTACAGCGTCAGGATGAACCGAGCGGCGGTGGTGTCGACCAGATAATTGCTGTTCTCGACCCCCTCCGCGATCCCTTTCGCCGAGATCAGTTCGCCAGCGTCATAGCGCCCCAGAAACGCCGACAGCGCCTCCGCCGAAACCTGCGTATAGACGGCCATGGCTCAGGCGGCCGCTTCCAGCCCGCGCGGCAGCTTGAACGCGATGGTTTCGCGCGTCGTCTCTTCCTCGCGTTCGGTGACGGTGAAGCGCTCCGACAGGCGATCGACCAGTTCGCGGACCAGCAGTTCGGGCGCGGAGGCGCCTGCGGTCAGACCCAGGGTCTTCACACCATTCAGGAATGCCCAGTCGAGATCGGCGGCGCGCTGGATCAGCATGGCGCGCTTGCCTGCCCGCTCGGCGACCTCGACCAGCCGCAGCGAATTGGAGGAATTGGGCGCGCCGATCACCAGCACCGCGTCGCACTCCGCGGCGATCGCCTTGACGGCGGCTTGGCGGTTGGAGGTGGCGTAGCAGATATCCTCGCCGCGTGGCCCCTGGATCGTGGGGAAGCGGCGCTGGAGCGCCTCGATCGTCGCGGCGGTGTCGTCGACCGACAGGGTGGTCTGGGTCAGGAACGCCAGATTGTCGGGGTCCGCGGGGGTAAAGGCTTCCACATCCGCGACCGTCTCGACCAGCGACATGGAGCCTTGCGGCACCTGGCCGAAGGTGCCGATGACCTCCGGGTGGCCCGCATGGCCGATGAAGACGATGTGGCGACCCATCTCGACCAGCCGCTCGGCCTGACGATGGACCTTGGAGACCAGCGGGCAGGTGGCGTCGAAATAGGCGAGGCCGCGATTCTCCGCATCGGCGGGCACCGACTTGGGCACGCCATGCGCGGAGAAGACGACATGCGCGTTGGCAGGCACCTCGTCCAGTTCCTCGACGAAGATCGCGCCCTTGGCCTTCAGGCTGTCGACGACGAACCTGTTATGGACGATCTCGTGCCGGACATAGACCGGTGCGCCATGCTTTTCGAGTGCCAGTTCGACGATGCGGATGGCACGGTCGACGCCCGCGCAAAAACCGCGCGGTGCGGCGATCAACAGGTCGAGGGGCGGCTTGGGGCTGTCGGTCATGGTGTCGGCTCTACGCCATTGCTTGCGCGCGTCCAACCCGGTTCCTATGCTGGCGACCAAACCGGCATCCTGCTTCGGCATCCAGAATAGGCGTTTCGACCTGTGAAAGCATCGTTTCTCGCTCCCGTCGCCCTTGCGCTCGTTCTCGGGGGCTGCGCCCGTACCGGTGAGATCGACGCCTCGGGCGGCATCACCGCTGTCCGCTCGGCCTGTCCGATCGTGGGGGTCGCGGCGGGAACCGGCGACGTGACCCTGTTCAAGACGCCGGGCGCGACGGATGAGCGGTCGATCGATCTGGTCGCCAACATGACCAATGTCCGTGGCAATTGCGCGGATTCGGGCACCGACATCGTCACCAGCGTGACCTTCGATGTCGAGGCGCGGCGGACCGACACCACGACGGCGCGCGATGTCGTCCTGCCCTATTATATTGCGATCGTGCGCGGCGGCACCAATGTCGTCGCCAAGCGGATCAGCCGGGTCAACATCCACTTCGACGCGGGCCAGGCGCGCGGGCAGGTCGCTGGGGAGGCATCGGCCACCGTCGCACGCTCGGCGGCGACCCTGCCCGATGATGTGCGCGAAAAGCTGACCCGCCGTCGCAAGGCGGGGGACGAGGATGCGGCGGTCGATCCGCTGACCAACCCCGAAGTCCGCCAGGCGGTGGCGAGCGCCAGCTTCGAGGCGCTGGTCGGGTTCCAACTGACCGACGCGCAGTTGAAGTATAACGCGACTCGGTAATCCGGCGAGGTTGCCGCCCCTCCACCACGCCCTGCGGGCGCGGTTCCCCTCCCCAAGCTTACTTGGGGAGGAATGGGGTCTTCCAATCCTCCCCATCTCCGATGGGGAGGGGGACCGCCGCGAAGCGGTGGTGGAGGGGGATGGCCCCCAGCTATCCACATCTTTACGCGCACCGGCCATCGTTCCCCAATTGACTCGGAACCACTCGCCCGGCAGAGGGCGCGGCGTCGATGTCGGACATGTCCGACATAGGCGCGCGCGGGAGAGCGTCGGGTTCATCTTTCAGGTGACGAAACCCGACCGCCGAAGGAGCAACCACCCCGGAATCTCTCAGGCAAACGGGACCGCGATCGCCATCGACACTCTGGAAAGCGCGCTTCGGCCTCGGGCTGCGGCGCCACCGAAGGGGTAAGCCGGATTTCCGGCGAAAGCTCTCAGGTTCCGTGACAGAGGGGGATCGGATCGGGTAAGGACAGTTACGTCCCTAGCCGACACCCTTTTGACGGAGACCGGCCCCGTGAGCGACGCAACCGACCTGAACGTAGAAGACGCCCCCGAGGGTCAGGAGATCATCCAGACGCTGCCGCTGGACGCCTGGCATCGTGCGCGCGGTGGCCGGATGGTCCCGTTCGCGGGCTATCACATGCCCGTCCAGTATGAAGGCATCATGGCCGAGCATCTCTGGACCCGCGAATCGGCCGGACTGTTCGACGTCAGCCATATGGGCCAGGTGGTCTTCACCGGTGAGAATGGACTGGCGCCGGTCATTATCGCGCTGGAAAAGGTCCTGCCGGGCGACATCACCGGGCTGGGTGACCGGAAGAACCGCTATTCGCTGCTGCTGAACGAAGAGGGCGGCATCCTCGACGACCTGATGGTGACGAAGCGCACCCTCGACGGCGCGGACGAACTCTACATGGTCGTCAACGGTGCGACCAAATATGACGACATCGCCTATCTGCTTGACTTCATTCCCGATGATGCGACGCTGAACCTGCTCGACGAGCAGGCGCTGCTGGCGCTCCAGGGGCCGAAGGCGGTCGACGCGCTGGCGCGGATCGTGCCGGGCGTCGAGGACTTGGTGTTCATGACCGCCGCCGATTTCGTGTGGCACGACGTGCCGCTGTGGATCAGCCGCTCGGGCTATACCGGCGAGGACGGTTATGAAATCTCGATCCCGGCGGACCATGCGGCCGCCTTTGCCGACCTGCTCTGCGAACAGGCGGAAGTGAAGCCGATCGGCCTGGGCGCGCGGGACTCGCTGCGTCTGGAGGCGGGGCTGCCGCTCTACGGCCATGACCTCGACCCCGAGACGACGCCGGTGATGGCCGATCTGGGCTTCGCGCTCGCCAAGAAGCGCCGCGAGGCCGCCGATTTCCTTGGGGCCGGGCGTATCCTCGCCGAGCGTGAGAACGGCCCCGCCGTCAAGCGCGTCGGCCTGACCGTCGCGGGTCGCCAGCCGGTGCGCGAGGGCGCGTCGGTGGTCGCCGAGGACGGCTCGGTCATCGGTCGGGTCACCAGCGGCGGCTTCGCCCCCTCGCTCGGCGCGCCGATCGCCATGGCCTATGTGCCGACCGATCTGGCCGCCCCCGGCACGGCGGTTAAACTTCTTCAGCGCGGCAAGACCCATGACGCCACCGTCACGGCGATGCCCTTCGTCCCCCATCGTTACGTTCGTTCAGGAGCCAAGTGACCATGAGCCGCTATTTCACCGAAGATCATGAGTGGATCGACGTCGACGGTGATGTCGGCACGGTCGGCATCTCCGATTACGCGCAAGGAGCCCTGGGCGACATCGTGTTCGTCGATGTGCCCGAGGAAGGCCGCGAACTGACCAAGGGCGACGAAGCCGCGGTGGTCGAGTCGGTCAAGGCCGCGTCGGACGTGTACGCGCCGGTGTCGGGCACCGTCATCGAGGGCAATGCCCAGTTGTCGGACGAGCCTGCGCTGGTCAACAGCGACCCCGAAGGCGAGGGCTGGTTCTTCAAGATCACCCTTTCCGACGCATCGGAGCTGGAAAGCCTGATGGACGAAACCGCCTACGCCGCGTTCGTCGCCAAGCTCTAAAAACAATTAGCCCCTCTCCTTCAGGGGAGGGGTTGGGGTGGGGCGTATCCCCAAGCGAGGCATTCGCGGCCACGCCCCACCCCCGGCCCCTCCCCTGAAGGGGAGGGGAGAGAAGGATTCCGATGCGCTACCTGCCCCTTACCTCTTCCGATCGGGCCGAGATGCTCTCGGTCATCGGTGCCGGATCGGTCGACGACCTGTTCGTCGATGTGCCCGAATCCGCCCGCCTGTCCGGCCCCATCGAGGGGTTGCCCGGCCACGCCTCCGAACTGGCGGTCGAGCGGCACATGACCGCGCTCGCCCGCAAGAACATGGTCGCGGGCGACGTGCCCTTCTTCCTGGGCTGCGGCGCGTATCGCCATCATGTCCCCGCCAGCGTCGATCACCTGATCCAGCGCGGCGAGTTCCTGACCGCCTATACGCCCTATCAGCCGGAAATCGCGCAGGGCACGCTCCAGATGCTGTTCGAGTTCCAGACGCAGGTCGCGCGTCTGCTCGGCACCGATGTCGCCAACGCCTCCATGTATGACGGTTCGACCGCCTGCTGGGAAGCGATCGGCATGGCGCGGCGCATCACCAGGAAGTCCAAGGCTATCCTGTCCTCGGGCCTGCACCCGCATTATGTCTCGGTCGCCAAGACGATGGCGAAGTACACCGGCGACACGCTGGAAACCGGCGCGCCGGTCCTGACCGCCGAGACCGACATCGACCAGATGATCGCGGCGATCGATGCCGACACCTCGTGCGTCGTCGTCCAGTACCCGGACATTCTGGGCCGCATCGCCGACCTCACCCCGCTGGCCGAGGCGTGCCATGCGAAGAAGGCGCTGCTGATCGCCGTCGTGACCGAGCCGGTCGCGCTGGGCGCGATCCGCTCGCCGGGCGAGATGGATGCCGACATCGTCGTCGGCGAAGGCCAGTCGCTGGGCGTCGGGCTCCAGTTCGGCGGACCCTATGTCGGCCTGATGGGCTGCAAGGATAAGTATATCCGCCAGATGCCGGGCCGCTTCTGCGGCGAGACGGTGGACGCGGACGGCAAGCGCGGCTTCGTGCTGACGCTCTCGACCCGCGAGCAGCATATCCGCCGCGAAAAGGCGACGTCGAACATCTGCACCAATTCGGGCCTGTGTGCGCTGGCCTTCTCGATCCACATGACGCTGCTGGGCGAGGCGGGGCTTCGCCGGATGGCGGGGATCAACCACGCGAACGCCTGCCGCGCGGCGGACCGTCTGGCGAAGGTGCCGGGTGTCAAGCTGGTCAACGACGTATTCTTCAACGAGTTCACGCTCGATCTGGGTCGCGAGGCGCGCCCCATCGTGCGGACGCTGGCCGAGCGCGGCGTGCTGGCGGGCGTGTCGCTCGGGCGGCTTTATCCGGGTGAAGATGCGCTCGCGAACGGACTGGTGGTGGCGGTCACCGAAACGGTGACGGCGGAGGATATCGAGACGCTTGCCCAAGCGCTTGAGGAGGTGCTGGCATGACGATCAACCAGAGCGGCTGGAAGCCCACCAGCCCCGAAGCCAAGGACGGCGAAGTGTCCGCAACCTTCACCGGCAATCGTGCGCTGATGCTGGAAGAGGCGCTGATCTTCGAGATCGGTGATACCGAAACCACCGGCGTCGATTTCGCCGAGGGCGATGTCGCGGGTTCGCGACTGGGCGACCTGTCGCGCAACGCCCCGATCGGCCTGCCGGGCCTGTCGGAGCCGGAGACGGTCCGCCACTATACCCGCCTGTCGCGTCAGAATTACGCGATCGACCTGGGGCTGTTCCCGCTCGGCTCGTGCACGATGAAGCACAATCCGCGCCTGAACGAGAAGATGGCGCGGCTGCCGGGGTTCAGCGACGTTCACCCGCTCCAGCCCGTCGACACGGTGCAGGGCGCGCTGGAGGTCATTCACCAACTGGCGCACTGGCTGGTGACGCTGACCGGCATGGCGTCGGTCGCGATGAGCCCCAAGGCGGGCGCGCATGGCGAACTGTGCGGCATCCTGGCGATCAAGGCGGCGCTGGAGAAGCGGGGCGAGGGCCATCGCAAGGTCATCCTGGTCCCCGAGTCGGCGCACGGCACCAACCCGGCGACGGCGGCGTTCGCGGGCTTCTCGGTCGAGAATATTCCCGCGACCGACGAGGGTCGGGTCGATACCGCGGCACTCAAGGCGCGGCTGGGGCCGGACGTGGCGGGCGTGATGATCACGAACCCGAACACCTGCGGCCTGTTCGAGCGTGACCTGAAGGACATTTCCGACGCGGTCCACGGCGTGGGCGGCTATGTCTATTGCGACGGCGCGAACTTCAACGCCATCGTCGGGCGCGTGCGTCCGGGCGATCTGGGCGTCGATGCGATGCACATCAACCTGCACAAGACCTTCTCGACCCCGCATGGCGGCGGCGGACCGGGTTCGGGGCCGGTGGTGTTCTCCGACGCGCTGACGCCCTTCGCGCCTTTGCCCTTCGTCGAGAAGACCGGCGAGGGCTTCCGGCTGGTCGAGGAAGAGAATGCCGACGACCATCACGCCGATAGCTTCGGCCGCATGGTCGCCTTCCACGGCCAGATGGGCATGTTCACCCGCGCGCTGACCTATATCCTCAGCCACGGCGCGGACGGTTTGCGCCAGGTCGCCGAGGATGCGGTGCTCAACGCCAACTATGTCCTGCGGTCGCTGGAAGACACGCTCGACGCCCCCTTCGCCAAGAGCGGGCCGTGTATGCACGAAGCCATCTTCTCGGACGAAAATCTGGCCGAGGGCTTCTCGACGATCGACGTCGCCAAGGCGCTGATCGACGAGGGCTTCCACCCGATGACCATGTATTTCCCGCTGGTCGTGCACGGCGCGATGCTGATCGAGCCGACCGAAACCGAGTCGAAGGCGGCGCTCGACCAGTTCATCGGCGCGCTGGCGTCGGTGGCGGAGCGGGCCAAGGCGGGCGATCCCTCGCTCAAGACCGCGCCGCACTTCGCGCCGCGCGCCCGCCTCGACGAAACGCTGGCCGCGCGCAAGCCCGTGCTGGTGTGGAAGGACAAGGCGGCCTGATCCGCCGATCCCGCGCTGTCCATGAGGGCGGCGCGGGGGGGTGCCGTCATCCCAGCGAAAGCTGGGATCTCTGGCGATCGATAGCGTGTCGTCGCCAAAGGCCCCAGCCTCCGCTGGGGCGACGGGTCAAAGCGCCGTGAACAACGAAATCCCGCCCAGTATCACCCCGGGCGCATTGGCGAACACGATCGGCCAGTCCCGCTTCTCGCGCAGGAAGCCATAGGCGACCCACAGCGAACAATTCACCATCGTCGCCAATGGCTGGATGGTGGACCCTTTCTGCCCCGCCAGGTTAAGCTGTATCTGATCGATATAGGACAGGTACATGGCCACCGCCGTCGCGGTGGCGATCCAGCCGAGCAGCATGAGTTTCCGTTCGCTCACAGGCCTTTGGTCTCCCTTTCATGGCACCTAAATCGATTGAAGCGTGGACATGGGACGCGCAAGCGGAGCGGGATGTTCCGAGCGGCGAAAAGGACGAGCATGCGCTTTGACGAAACCCAGGCCGAGACGCTGGAGACGATCCTGCGCTGGCGGCGCGATGTCCGGCACTTCCGCAACGACCCGGTCGATGACGCGGTGCTGGCGCGTCTGGCGGAGGCGATGACTCTTGCGCCGTCGGTCGGCAATGCACGGCCATGGCGGGTGATCCGGGTGGAGGATTCCGCGCTCCGTGCCGCCGTCCGCGCCGATTTCCAGCGCTGCGATGCGGAGGCGGCGGCGGACTATGCCGACGAACGGGCCGCCGCTTACCGTGCGTTGAAGCTGGCCGGGCTGGACGCGGCGCCGGTGCAACTCGCGGTCTTCACCCATATCGATCCGGCGGAGGGGCACGGCCTGGGCCGCCGCACCATGCCGGAGACACTGCGCCAGTCGACCGCGATGGCGATCCATACGCTGTGGCTGGCGGCGCGGGCGGCCAATCTGGGGATGGGGATGGTGTCGATCCTCGATCCCGCCGCGATGGAGCGGCTGTTCGATGTGCCCCAGGATTGGGTCTTCACCGCCTATCTGTGCCTGGGTCATGCCGAGTGGGACGACGACACGCCGCTGCTCCACCGGGCGGGCTGGCAGGAGAATGGCCCGACCCGGTGGGCGGTTCAGTAAGCCGTCGCCCCAGCGCAGGCTGGGGCCTTTCTCCGCGAATGCATCATCGTGCGGCACGAGATCCCAGCTTTCGCTGGGATGACGGACGAAAACTCAATCCTCCGGCGCGGTGGTCAGTGTCTGCTGCTTGCCCAGTCGCTGCTCGCGCCAGACGATGAACAACCCGCTGGCGATGATGATCGGCGCGCCCATCCAGGTGGTCGAGGCGGGCAGCACCCCGAAGATCAGCCAGCCATAGACGGTCGCCCAGATCAGCCCGGAATAGTCCATCGGCACCACCGCCGCGACCGGGGCCAGCCGCGATGCGCCGGTCAGCGCGATCTGTCCCACGCCGCCGACCAGCCCGATCGAGATCAGGATCGCCCAGGTCAGCGCGTCATGCCCCTGGATGTTGAAGCTATAGGGAATGGCGATGAAGGGCAGGGTCAGCGTCGAGAAATAGAAGACCGTCGTCCCCGAAGGCTCGTCGCGCAACTGGCGCAGCAGGATCGCGACGATCGCCACGAACATCGCCGCCAGCAACCCCACGCCCGCGCCGAACAGCGACATGTCGTTGGCCCCCGGCCGCACCACGATCAGCACGCCCGCGAAACCGACCAGCACCGCGCTCCACCGCTGGATGCCGGTCCGCTCGCCCAGCACCAGCGCGCCCAGCAGGGTGGCGAAGATCGGCACGGTGAACTGGAACGTCGTCGCCTCCGCCAGCGGCAACAGCAGCACCGCGCCGAAGGTGAAGACCATCCCCACCAGCCCGACCATCGAGCGTGCCAGATGCCCCTTGAACCGCGTCGTGCGCAGCGACCCCAACCCCGGCCCCGCCATCACGAAGGCCAGCACCACGGGCAGAGCGCAGGCCTGTCGCCAGAACATGGTTTCGAACAGGGTCGCCCCGCGCGATTCCGCCAGCTTGATGAGCGCCGACATGGTCGACAGGAAGAAGATGGCGATCAGGCGCAGGCCGATGCCCTGGAGCACGCGGTCGCCGGTCATGGGGCTGTCCCTAACCCTTGCTGCACCGCGAAGGAACCCCGAACGCGCGCCCCCTTGGCGAGCAAGGGTCTTTGCCGCTATCGGGCGGGCATGAAGCACGCTCTGTCCGTCACCCGCGACGCGGATTTCTCCGCCTGGTATCAGTCCGTCATCGCCGAGGGCGATCTGGCCGAGGAATCGGGCGTCCGTGGCTGCATGGTCATCCGCCCCTGGGGCTATGGCATCTGGGAGCGTATCCAGCGGCTGCTCGACGATCGCATCAAGGCGACCGGACACGAGAATTGCTATTTCCCGCTCTTCATCCCGCTCAGCTATTTCGAGAAGGAGGCCGAGCACGTCGACGGCTTCGCCAAGGAAATGGCGGTCGTCACGCATCACCGGCTGATCGCCGATGGCAAGGGCGGGCTGGTCCCCGATCCCGAGGCCAAGCTCGAGGAGCCCCTGGTCGTGCGCCCGACCTCGGAGACGGTGATCGGCACCGCCTTTGCCCGCTGGGTCCAGTCGTGGCGCGACCTGCCGGTCCTTATCAACCAATGGGCCAATGTCGTCCGCTGGGAAATGCGCACCCGCATGTTCCTGCGCACCGCCGAGTTCCTGTGGCAGGAGGGGCATACCGCCCATGCCACGGTCGACGAGGCGCGGGCCGAGACGATCCAGATGCTGGAGGTCTATCGCAGCTTCGCCGAAGATTGCCTCGCCATGCACGTCATCGCGGGCGAGAAGCCCGAGAATGAGCGTTTTCCCGGCGCGGTCGAGACCTATTCGATCGAGGCGATGATGCAGGACGGCAAGGCGCTCCAGGCCGGGACCAGTCACTTCCTGGGCGACAATTTCGCCAAGGCGCAGAATATCCGCTTCCAGAATGCCGAGGGCGGACTGGACTATGCGCAGACGACCAGCTGGGGCGTGTCGACCCGGATGATCGGCGGCATGATCATGGTGCACGGCGACGATGACGGGATGCGCGTGCCGCCCAAGGTCGCGCCGTGGCAGGTGGTGATCGTGCCGATGCTGCGCGACCAGCCCGAGGACGAGGCGCTTCTCGCCTATTGCCGGGACTTGCAGAAGGAACTGGTCGGCCAGTCCGCGCTGGGCGAGCCGATCCGCGCGATGGTCGATGCGCGGGCGCAAAAGGCCGCGACCAAGCGCTGGGGCTGGGTCAAGAAGGGCGCGCCTGTGGTGATCGAGGTCGGCGGGCGCGACATGGCGGGCGGCAACGTCTCGGTGATCCGCCGCGACCGGTTGTACCGCGAGGACGGCAAGCTGGACTCGGTCGTCCAGCCGCGCGGTGATTTCGTGTCGGGCGTCGAGGCGCTGCTGGCCGACATCCAGGGCGAACTCCACCGCCAGTCGGCCGAGCGGCTGAAGGCGCAGATCGTGCCGGTGGACGACTGGGCCGCTGTCGAGGCGCATTTCGCGGACGGTGTGAAGAACCCCGGCTGGGTCGATGTCCGCTGGGCCAAGCCGACCGGCGAGGAACTGGAGCAGGTGGTCGAGAAGCTGAAGGCCTTGAAGCTGACCATCCGCAACGCCCCGATGGGGCAGACCGGGTGCGACGACGGCCCCTGCATCTTCACCGGCCGCGCGGCGGTGGAGCGGGTGCTGATCGGCCGGGCTTATTGATCTTGGCACGCCCCTCCCGCAAGCGGGAGGGGATGGGGGAGGGCCAGGAGTCTCACCGAGACCGCCGCTTGTGGCTTGGCCCCCTCCCCAAACCCC